>JBFZCO010000035.1:0-35611 GCA_041307885.1 Burkholderiales bacterium
TGGTCATCCACGCCAAAACAATTACTTAATAACTGCGAGCAGTGGGTTTGCGAAAGCAAACAACATTGCAACACCAACGCCGATCAAGAACGCAGCGTCAATCAAACCAGCCAAAAGGAACATCTTAGTTTGGAGTGGCTCCATCAATTCTGGTTGACGTGCACATGCTTCAATGTATTTACCACCCATCAAAGCAATACCCAAACAAGCACCAATCGCGCCGAGGCCAATGATGATGCCGATAGCGATTGCTGTGAAACCTTGAATGTTTGCGAGAAATTGTTGCATGTTGCTGACTCCTGAAGTTAAAGAGATAAGTTAAAAATAAAAATCTTAGTGGTGGCTATGCGCTTGCCCGATGTAAACCAAAGTCAACATCATGAAAATAAAGGCTTGCAACAAAATAACCAAAATGTGGAAGATGGCCCAAGCTGATCCAGCAATAACATGACCCACCAATCCGAACAGCGATAAATCTAAATTAAATGTCCACACACTTCCGAGAAGGGCGATCAACAAGAACACCAACTCACCTGCGTACATATTGCCGAAAAGCCGCATACCAAGTGAGACGCCTTTTGCAAGGTACTCAATAATGTTCAATGCGAGATTGAATGGTGCGAGGTACCACTTGGCTCCAAAAGGGGCAGAAACCAGCTCGTGTAAAAAGCCGCCAAAGCCTTTAACCTTAAAGCTATAGAAGAAAACCAAAAGCAAAACAGACATGGACATGCCCATAGTGGCATTGAGGTCGGTTGTTGGAACAACCTTATGGTGAGGAACATGCACACCAAAGCTCTCGATGAAATGATTTACACCCAAAACCCAATCCACGGGTATTAAGTCCAAGGTATTAAGCAGGATGATCCAAAAAAATACGAATAGGGCAAGAGGGGCAATATAAGAACGATCGCCATGAACAATGCTCTTTGATTGTGTTTCTGCCATTTCCACAATCATTTCAACGAAACATTGGAAGCGGCCCGGAACACCTGGAGTAGCACGGCGTGCTGCGATCAACAAAATAAATACTGCGAGCAAACCCATCGCTGAGGCCCAAAAAATAGTATCTAAATTGATGATGCTGAAATCAATAATGGAGGTCTGAGCTGATCCAGTATTGTTAAGGTTTTGTAGATGCTCCGAAATGTACGCTGTTGGCGTCATCGGCTCGGGCGCCCCGCTGGCTGTGTTTACTTCTCTAGACATCTCTTAAATAGTCCTTAGGTTCAATCTCATTTATTACTTTTAGCGCCACATCCACGCTAGCCAAACACACTTTAGAGCTAGCACATAGGTCACCAAAAGCGGGACCCAGAGCACGCCGGGGATTAAAAAAGCCACCCCAATAAACAGCATTAACGTCACGACAATCTTTATAAATTCGCCGGAAACTAGTGCTGCTACAAAATTACCTGGATTTAATATTCGCGATTTTTTTGCAAATTCAAGCCTGGTTAAAAACAAGGCTGATGGCAAGACGCTTATTAAACCACCTAAAAAGGCCGAGTAAGTATAAAGGCTTACCCATGCCGACCCCCCAAAAAAAGACCAAAACACCATGCTAAGCGCAGTAACTCCTATCTGAGCCAGCAAAATCTTCCAAGGAGATAGTGGGGGGTGTTTGAGAGCATTGCTTTCTTGCAATGCGTCCATTTCCGCTTTACTTAAAACCCGAAAGACCTCTTCTTCGGGCTCATCCCAATCATTTGCCTCGGAAAATCGATTTTTTTGAGGAATCAATTTAGCCCCGTGAGTTTAATGTGTGCACTGCAATACGTCAAATGTTTTAAAGTCATTTTTGGTGATTTAAGCCTCAACGCCCAACTTTTTTAAGAGGGCATCCAGCTCATCAAATTGGCTAAAGCGGATTCTCAACTCGCCACCTTTGCCTTTGAACTTAAATTCAGCATTTAACCCGATTAAATCCGCTATTTCCTGACTTAATCGACGCATATCGGGGTCCAAGCTTGGGGAGCCGCCCACCGACTTGGTGCCCAGCTTTTTATCCCCGATTTGACCGCCTGCACGCGCTAATGCTGTTGTCATTTTTTCTGCCTCACGTACAGAGAGCCCTTGAGCCGCAATACGCTGGGCCAAAGCCACTTGACTCGCGCCTGGCAAAGGAAGCAGAGCCCGAGCATGGCCCATATCAATATCGCCAGCCAAAAGCATTGCTTGCACCGGCTTAGCTAGTTGATTTAAGCGCAATAAATTGGTTACTGCACTGCGAGATTTTCCCACCGCTTTTGCTGCTTGCTCGTGTGTAAAGTTGAACTCTTCAATTAGTCGTGCAAGACCTTGAGATTCCTCAAGCGGGTTTAAATCTTCACGCTGCATGTTTTCAATCAAGGCCATTGCTGCTGCTGCTTGATCATTAGCACCCGAAACCAAAACAGGGACCTCTTTTAGTCCTACCAAGGTTGCCGCACGAAAGCGTCGCTCACCGGCAATGATTTCGTATTTACCAGGAGCAACTAGGCGCACCAACAGTGGCTGCATTACACCTTGCTCGCGAATGCTTTCCGCTAACTCCTGCAAAGCAGATGCCTCCATCTTTTGACGTGGCTGATATTTACCTGCTTGTAATGAAGTAAGTGGCAATCGATTGATATCAGTCGAAGTTTCTTTTTGTGCTTTATCTCCTAACAGCGCTTCAAGACCACGACCCAAACCTTTTTTCTTTATTGCAACCATAATATTTTTATTCTCTCTTGGTTTTACATTTGCTTAATGCGCTCGATCATCTCTGCACCAAACTCTAGGTAAGATTTTGCGCCACGCGATGATCTATCAAACACCACCCCAGGAAGCCCGTAAGACGGGGCTTCTGCTAGTCGGACGTTGCGTGGAATGATTGTCTTAAATACCTTGTCACCAAAGTGCTCAAGCAGTTGATCTGAAACTTGTTGTTGCAACGTCATGCGCGAGTCGAACATCACGCGTAACAAGCCAATAATGACTAAGTCGGGATTTAAATTTGCATGTACTTGTTTGATAGTGTTTACTAAATCCGAGAGGCCTTCTAGCGCGAAGTATTCACACTGCATTGGCACGATCACGCCATTGGCCGCACATAATCCATTTAGTGTTAACAATGACAATGCGGGTGGGCAATCAATCAAAATAAAATCGTAGTCATTCGCAACATCAGCCAATGCATTTTTTAAGCGCTGCTCACGGAAATCTAAATCGACCAGTTCAATTTCAGCGCCCGCTAAATCGCGATTTGCAGGTAACACATCGTAGCCAGAACTCTCACAGCGTTGCGCACATTCTTTAACCGAAGATAAGCCAATTAAAACTTGATACACGGTATTATTTAGGTCAGCTTTTTCAATACCCGAACCCATCGTGGCATTTCCTTGTGGATCTAAATCCACCAATAAAACGCGCTGCCCAAGCCCAGCTAAACCTGCGGCTAAATTCACGGCAGTAGTTGTCTTTCCAACCCCACCTTTTTGATTTGCAATACAGAATATTTTCGCCATGGTTTTTCTTAAAAAATGTCGTGCTTAAAGGGGTAATTTTCTCATGGGGGTGAGGACCAAAAGTCGCCGCTCTACTGCTAAATTGGGAATGATTAACGGCTCGTCAGCCACTAATCGCCAATCATCCATGCGCACATCGCTCAATTCCTCATCAGCACGTTTGGATTTCATGGCAAACACTAGACCATTGGGCTTGAGAAGGGGCAGAGATAGCTCTAGGAAGTGCGCAAGATTGGTAAAAGCCCTCGAAATCACAGCATCAAATTGTCCGGGCTGGGATTTGGCCACCGCCTCAACTCGCTCGCTCAATATCTGAATATTCTTTAAGCCTAACTTTCCCCGCACATGCTGTAAAAAGGCAGTTTTTTTACGAATCGCCTCAATCAGGGTAAGACGCCAAGCTGGCTGAACTATGGCGATCGGTATTGCAGGCAAGCCACCGCCCGAACCTAAATCCGCAATTTGGGGGTTATTTATGGGTAAGTATTGGCGCATTATTGGTAAAACTGCAATGGAATCAATGAGATGCAACCGAACTGAATTACTTTCGCCCTCAATTGCTGTGAGATTATGCACCCGATTCCAGCGGCCCATTTCCTCTAAAAAGAGCTCTAAATCGGCAATATTCTGAGAATCTAAATTTAAACCCAGCCCCTCAATTCCAAGCGCAAGCAGGTCGCTACTCATGCACTTCCGCTTGGGGACGACCCAAGCCTTTTTTGAGGTGCACCAACAATAACGAAAGGGCGGCTGGCGTAACGCCTGAAATTCTGCCAGCCTGACCCAAGGTTTCTGGCTTATGCAGATTCAGTTTTTGCTGGACCTCTTTAGACAAACCTAAGACCTGCGTGTAATCGAGCGTCTCGGGCAAGGGGAATGTTTCGTTGTGCTCTTGACGGACAATCTCAAGCGCCTGTCTCTCAATATAGCCCTGATATTTGATGGAAATTTCAACTTGGTCACAAATCTGCTGCGCAAGTCCCAAATCATCATCTAAGACTTTTGGAGCCCACAAACCATCAGCCAGGCTTGTAATAGCCTGGTAAGTAACACCTGGACGACGCAAAATATCAGCCAGACTGCATTCATGAGATAGGTCTTGGCCCAATAATCCAGATACTGCCACTGAAGATGCGTGTTTTGGCCCTATCCAAATATCTTGTAAACGAGATGTTTCACGTGAAACAGCCTCCTGTTTTCTACAAAACACATTCCAGCGATAGTCATCAACCAATCCGAGCTCCCGCCCAATGGTAGTTAAGCGCATATCTGCATTATCTTCACGCAAACTTAAACGATATTCAGCGCGACTGGTAAACATTCGATAGGGCTCTTGAACCCCCAAGGTAATGAGATCATCAACCAAAACCCCAATATAGGATTCGCTTCGTTTAGGCAGCCAAGGATCTTTGCCTTGGGCAGCCAAGCCAGCATTAATACCAGCAAGCATGCCTTGGGCGGCGGCCTCTTCATATCCGGTTGTGCCATTAATCTGCCCAGCAAAATACAGGCCTGCAATTGCTCTGGTTTCTAGACTATGGCGAAGATGGCGTGGGTCGAAAAAATCATACTCAATTGCATAACCTGGACGCACGATCACTGCAGACTCCAACCCCTTAATGCTGCGAACCAAATCCCACTGCACATCAAAAGGGAGACTAGTGGAGATTCCATTAGGGTAAAACTCGTTGGTTGTTAGCCCCTCTGGCTCCAAGAAAATCTGGTGACTATTTCTAGAGGCAAAACGGTGAATTTTGTCCTCAATGGAGGGGCAATAGCGTGGACCAACCCCCTCAATCACGCCGGTATACATGGGGGAGCGATCTAATCCACCACGAATAATGTCATGGGTCTGCTCATTTGTATGGGAAATCCAGCATGGAACCTGCCTTGGGTGTTGCTCTGGACGGCCCAGATAAGAAAAAACAGGTACTGGATCCAAATCCCCAGGCTGCTCCAACATTACTGAGAAATCAATCGTTCTGCCGTCAATTCTGGGCGGTGTACCTGTTTTTAATCTTCCCTGGGGAAGCTTTAACTCTTTTAGCCTAGCCGATAAAGACAGGGATGATGGATCTCCAGCTCGACCGCCAGCGTAATTATTTAAACCTACATGGATCTTTCCGTCTAAAAAGGTTCCGGCAGTAAGGACCACCTTTTTGGCCATAAATTGCAAGCCCATTTGGGTGACAACGCCCAAAACCCGATCACCCTGAACCAATAAATCATCTACAGCCGCCTGAAATAGGGTGAGATTTTTTTGGTTCTCGAGACGACGGCGTATAGCTGCTTTATATAAAATGCGGTCACCTTGGGCGCGAGTAGCGCGCACCGCTGGTCCCTTGCTTGAATTGAGAATGCGGAACTGAATGCCCGCTTCATCTGTAGCAGCCGCCATGGCGCCACCCATAGCGTCAATCTCTTTAACAAGATGCCCTTTACCAATACCGCCAATGGAAGGATTACAGCTCATAGCGCCCAAGCTTTCAATGCTGTGGGTAATTAATAGCGTATCGCATCCCATACGTGCGGCCGCAAGTGCGGCCTCAGTTCCGGCATGTCCACCACCAACCACTATGACATCGAAGTTCTTTGAATAACGCATGATTTGCCTTAGATAGGGCGATGATCATAGCATTTTGTTGGTTTCACGTGAAACAAATACCTAAATATCTGTTTAAGATAGTAGGTTATTTATTGCAAGTAATTGTTTTAATTGGTTTTTTTATTAAATTGGAAGCATATCGGGGGGCAGCAAATTTTCGCCAGCAGACAAATCCCCCAAAGCAGTTAGGCCGCTGGGTAATTTAAATGCGTTCGGCGCCGAAGCGCCGAACTAAAAATAAAATCCAAAAGAGTGTTTCAGGCTTTATTTTTGAAAAAGTGGGTAATTTCGCCAACAACTCCACGACGGAAGGCTAATACACAAATTACAAAAATGAATCCGGTTGCAATAGTGCTCCAAGAACCAATATTGGCTAGGTAGTTCTGCAAACCCACAACAATGCCAGCACCAACTACAGGGCCGAGAATAGTTCCCATGCCGCCCAATAGAGTCATCAACACAACCTCACCAGACATATGCCAATGAACGTCCGTGAGAGTCGCAAGCTGGAACACAAGCGATTTCATTGATCCCGCCAATCCTGATAAGGCTGCAGAAATCACAAAGGAGATCAGTTTGAAACGGTCAACGTCATAACCAAGGGAAATGGCACGCGGTTCATTTTCACGGATCGCTTTTAATACTTGCCCAAAAGGGGAGTGCACTGTGCGCACAATCAAAGCAAAACCGAGCAAGAAAACAGCGAGAACAAAATAGTACATCGCAGCATCGTTTTTCAAGTCAATGAGACCAAACAGCACACCTCGTGGTACACCCTGAATTCCATCTTCTCCGCCAGTAAACGGAAGTTGCACCGCGAGAAAGTAGACCATTTGCGACAAAGCCAAAGTAACCATCGCAAAGTAAATACCCTGTCGACGAATCGCCAAGGATCCGACCAGAAAGCCTAAAGCAGCCGAACCCAAAACTCCCAAAGCAATTCCTATCTCTGGTGATAAGCCCGCCTCTTTACAAAAGTAAGCAGTAATGTATGCAGAGGTTCCAAAAAAAGCAGCATGGCCAAATGAAAGTAAGCCTGTGAAGCCAAGCAATAAATTAAATGCGCACGCAAAAAGAGCGAAGCACAATACCTTCATTGCAAACACCAAATAAATAAAATCTTGGAAAGGCATAAGCAGGGCAATTAAAACCAAAATGCTATAAAGTAATTTAGTATTAAATTTCATAATTACTTTTCTCGTCCAAAAAGTCCAGCAGGACGAATAAGCAACACGATCGCCATAATTACAAAAATGACCACTCCAGATGCTTCCGGATAAAACACTTTTGTTAGACCCTCAATCAAACCCAATGCAAGTCCGGTCAGAATGGATCCCATAATAGATCCCATTCCACCAATAACAACAACCGCAAAAACGACGATGATGAGATTTGAACCCATCAACGGGTTCACTTGAAAAATGGGCGCGGCCAACACACCGGCAAAACCTGCAAGGCCAACACCATAGGCGTAGGCCAAAGAAATCATTAAAGGAACATTAATACCAAATGCTTGCAGTAATTTTGGATTTTCTGTTCCAGCACGTAGATAGGAACCTAATTTAGTTCTCTCGATTACATACCAGGTTGAGAAGCAGACAACTAAAGAAGCAACCACAACCCACAGGCGATACTTGGGCAGAATAATACCAATAGACTCAAGCGGAATAGCGCCCTGCAATATCTCTGGCGCTGGATAACTTTCACCAGATATTCCATACCAATGGCGGAACATCCCCTCAATAATTAAAGCCAGGCCAAACGTTAGAAGCAAGCCATACAAATGATCAAGGTGATAAAGGCGCCGAAGCATAGTGCGCTCTAGCAGCAACCCGAAACCGGCCATCACCAATGGCACAAGAATTAATGCAAACCAGTAATTAACTGATAACTCAGGATAGCCAACCCATTGTCCAAGCTGAGTTAGACCAATCCAGGCAACAAAAGCACCCATGGTGTATTGAGCACCATGGGAGAAATTAATAATATTGAGAAGGCCAAAGATGATGGCCAAACCCAAGCTCAAGATGGCATAAAACGAGCCATTAATGAGCCCCACCAAGAGCTGAGCTACAAGCCCTTGTGGGGTGATTCCAAGAAGTTCAAACATGCTTAATGAAAATTACATTACTTGTTGGTAACCAGCTTACATCTTGACAATGAAAGTGGTTGTGTTGCCTCTGCCGCAGGAATCACAGCGCGGACGTTATAGTAGTCCCAAGGGCTTTTTGCTTCGGATGGTTTTTTCACCTCAAGCAAATACATGTCGTGCTCAAACTTACCATCTGCGCGGATCTTACCTTTAAACAGTCCGTCATCAATCGTTACAGACTTAAGCACCTTCATAACTGGGCCAGTTTCGTCTGTACCTGCCTTTTGCACTGACTGGAGATAAGCCATCACAGATGAATATACGCCGGCTTGAACCATGGTTGGCATGCGCTTATGTTGCTCGAAGAAACGCTTAGACCATGCACGTGTTTTATCGTCCTTATCCCAATAAAAACCTTCTGTAAGGTACATGCCTTGAGCGGCGGGCAAGCCTAAAGAATGAACATCAGAAATAAACATGAGAAGGGGAACTACTGTTTGCTTTTTATTAACACCGAACTCAGAAGCCTGCTTCACCGAGTTAATGGTGTCTTGTCCTGCATTTGCAAGAGCAACCACATCGGCTCCGCTAGCTTGTGCCTTTAAGAGATAAGATGAGAAATCGCTATTAGGAAATGGGTGTTTGCTTGTTCCTAAAACTTTTCCGCCATTCGCGGTAACGACATTGGTTGCATCTTTTTCTAGAGCTGCTCCAAAGGCATAGTCAGCTGTAATGAAATACCAATTCTTTTTGCCTTGTTTTACGACAGCCTTACCTGTACCGTTTGATAAAGCGTAAGTGTCATATGTCCAGTGGACGTTATTTGGTGTGCACTTCTCATTGGTGATGGTAAGAGAGGCGGCGCCAGAGACTAAGGTAATCTTATTTTTCTGTTCAGCCACTTCCATAACGGCTAAGGCTACGTTGGTAGATACTAGTTCTACAATGACATCTACGCCATCTTTGTCGTACCACTCACGAGCTTTATTCGCTGCAATGTCTGCTTTGTTCTGGTGATCGGCGCTGACTAATTCAATTTTTTTCCCAATCACAGTACCGTCTTTAGAAAAATCAGCAATTGCCATTTTTGCAGCAATCACTGCGCCAGGGCCCGCCAAATCTGAATAGGTTGAAGACAGATCGGTTAACACACCAATCTTAACCACATCGCCACTTACCTTGGCGCCACTTTGCGCAAACGCTGGGTTTGTGCCAAACATTGTTGCCGCAACTAGACATGCGGTGATTCGCTTTAACTTCATTTCGGTCTCCTATAAAAAACCACTAAACGCCAAGATACTCATTTAATAAACCAGCCTTGTCGGCCAACTCATTTTGTGCAACCACCTCAACTACCCTGCCATGCTCAACAACATAATGACGATCTGCTAAGGGAGCAGCAAACCTAAAGTTTTGCTCGACCAAAACAATTGTGAAGCCTTTTTTTCTAAGATCGCTCACGACCTCGCCCAATTTTTGAACAATCACCGGCGCTAAGCCCTCAGTGATTTCATCAAGAAGCAATAATTTTGCGCCCGTTCTTAAAATTCGCGCCATTGCTAACATCTGTTGCTCGCCGCCAGAGAGTCTTGTTCCGGGACTATCACGACGCTCATATAGATTGGGGAACATTTCGTAAATCTCTTCTAAGCTCATACCTCCCGAAGAAATTTCGGGCAAAAGCAGCAAATTTTCCTCAGCGCTAAGACTTCCAAAAATACCCCGCTCTTCGGGACAATAGCCAACACCAAGTCGAGCAATTTTGTAGGTTGGCGTGTTAATCGTCTCCTGACCATAAACCTTGACAGAGCCAGTTCTCCTGCTAGTGAGGCCCAATATTGTTTTCAATATAGTTGTGCGGCCCGCGCCATTTCTACCCAATAAGGTAACCACCTCACCGTCGTTGACCGAAAAATCTACACCATGGAGAATATGAGACTCGCCATACCAAGACTCAAGGCGCTTCACCTCCAAAGCAATTGAGCTCATAAGGTGTCTCCGCCGTGACTACCCATATATGCCTCGATGACCAACGGATTATTAGAAACCTCATGATAAGAGCCCTCAGCCAATACTGACCCGCGTTGCAGCACGGTTATTCGATCAGCTATTGAAGCAACCACCTTCATATTGTGCTCAACCATTAAGACCGTTCGACCTTTAGCAACACGATCAATTAACTCGGTAACTCTCTCTACATCTTCGTGCCCCATGCCTTGGGTCGGCTCATCAAGCAACATGAGCTCTGGCTCCATAGCCAAGGTAGTTGCAATTTCCAAGGCCCTTTTGCGACCATAAGCTAGATTTAGGGTTTCCTCTTGGGCGAAATCTGAAAGGCCAACCTCATGTAATAACTCCTCGGCACGATCATTTAAGACATTTAAAGAGTCCCCGGATTTCCAAAAATGGAATTCTGTACCCAATCCTCGCTGCAGTGCAACACGAACATTTTCCAACACGCTTAAATGGGGGAAAACGGCGGAAATTTGGAAGGAGCGAATAATCCCACGCCGGGCGATTTGTGCGGGCCGCTCTTTGGTGATATCAAACCCATTAAATAGTATTTGGCCGCTAGAAGGCTCCAAAAACTTGGTTAGCAAATTAAAGCAGGTTGTTTTGCCAGCGCCATTTGGGCCAATCAGCGCATGAATGGTTCCCCGCGTTACGTCGAGGTTTACATCACTCACCGCAGAAAAGCCTTTAAAGGCTTTTCCCAGTCCAACTGTTTTTAAGATTGTTTCTTGCAAGCTTAATTCCTCAAGCCTTAGATTCGGTAGGAGTTCAAGAATAACCTAGATGCGCACTTACCAATATATCGATAACCCTAAAAATGGATAGGGGCACCTTTTTCTTAAATTGTTTTTAAATAATTTTGAATGGCAGATTTGGCAGTTTCATCAAGGACGTCCATTGGTATTCTCTGAGCGCCCTGAACAATCATCATCGCATAAGGCTTAGCCAAAGCCGACGCCTCTAAACACAAAAGCAGCTCTTCACCGATCGCTGGGGATTGACTGCGCCAATAATTAATCGCAGCCTCCAATTCTTGAATACTAATAAAAACCATTCGATGAAATTAACTATCTAAAGCAAGCATCGTGCCACGACACTTCTTTGCACCACAGCGACACTCATAATCTTTTTTCATTTGCTTTGTAATGCGGCCTTCGACGCTAAGAGAGTAGTCATAGAACAATTCTTCACCAACCTTAAGGTCGCGTTTTGCATAGACAAATACACGCGGCCCCCTTGAAAAACTACCCTCTCGGGTTTCACAACTAGGCTTACAGGAGTGGTTAATCCAGCGCGCCGCATTGCCGCCGTACTTCGCATCAATGCATCTGCCATCTTCTAGGGAAAAATAAAAGGTGTGATTTGGGTCTTTGGGGTCGTGGGGATGGCGCTTTTCAGCCAACTTCCAACTAATACGCTCGCCTTTATATTCAATAATGGCATCGCCCTTTTGAATTGGCTTCACCACAAATACGCCCTTGCCATGAATTGGTGAAGACTTAACAATAATGCGTGACCTGTCTATCTTGGGTGGTTTTGCTTTCTTTTTACTCATCTAATTAAACGTCGAGGTTGCGGGCGATTAGTGCATTTTTCTCAATAAATGCGCGTCGTGGTTCAACCTCATCACCCATCAATGTTGTAAAAACTTGGTCTGCAGCAATAGCATCCTCAATCTTGACCTGAAGTAGCGTGCGGGACCCAGCATCCATTGTGGTTTCCCATAACTGCGAAGGGTTCATTTCGCCCAAGCCCTTATAGCGCTGTCGACTTAATACACGTTCCGCCTCTGACAAAAGCCATGCGAACGCCGCTCTAAAGTCTTGGATAGATTGCTCTTTCTGATTTTTATCCGGATCGCCTCGGCGTACTTTGGAGCCTGGAAGAACCTTGCCTGACAATACCGCTGCGGCGTTAGCCAAACTTTGGTAGTCATCGCCATGAACAAAATCGGAGTTAATGGCTGATAGCTTGAGGTTTCCATGTATGCGGCGAGATAATAAGAGTTTATAACGCTCGGTACGCTCTTCTTTTTGAACAATAATTTCGGGTGGAAGTGCCAAAGGATTTAAAGACTGAGCAAGTGCCAAGCGAAGTCTTTCGGCGGACTCATTGGCATCCTTCTCGGTATCTAAGTTAAGCTTGGTGCCCGATGCAATGGCGCGCAACGCATCTTCATCAATGGTGCGGGACAGACGATCAACCACAGACTGTATGACTTGATAGTGTTTGGCTAATTCATTTAATGCTGCGCCCTCGATAATTTCACCAGACGGAGTTTGAAGCGATGCTGACTCTAGTGCAATTTTTAATAAGAGCTGGTTTAACTCGGCATCATCCTTAATGTATTGCTCTTGTTTTCCAAACTTCACCTTATACAAGGGTGGCTGAGCAATATAAATGTGTCCACGTTCAATCAACTCAGGCATTTGTCTATAAAAGAAAGTGAGTAGTAGCGTACGAATGTGACTACCATCAACGTCCGCATCGGTCATGATGATGATTCGGTGATATCTCAGTTTGTCGGCCTTGTATTCTTCAATACCAATGCCTGTACCAAGTACGGTAATTAAAGTAACCACCTCTTGACTGGCCAACATTTTGTCAAAACGGGCTTTTTCAACGTTAAGAATTTTTCCTTTTAAAGGAAGAATTGCTTGGAAGCGGCGATCACGCCCCTGTTTGGCGGAGCCTCCCGCAGAATCACCCTCGACAATAAATAATTCAGATTTGGCGGGGTCTTTTTCTTGGCAATCTGCCAACTTACCAGGCAAACCAATTCCGTCTAGCGCCCCTTTGCGACGCGTCATATCACGAGCTTTGCGCGCCGCTTCTCGAGCGCGGGCTGCGTCTACAATTTTTCCACAAAGAATTTTTGCATCTGCGGGCCGCTCTTGGAGATAAGCACTTAATGCTTCCGCAACAATTTCTTCAACAGGACCACGTACTTCGCTCGAAACTAATTTATCTTTTGTTTGACTTGAAAATTTAGGCTCAGGTACCTTTACTGATAAAACACAAGCAAGCCCCTCACGCATGTCATCGCCCGAAATTTCAACCTTTGCTTTTTTAGCAACTTCGTTTTCATCTATATATTTATTTATCACGCGGGTCATAGCGGCTCGCAAGCCGGTTAGGTGCGTTCCGCCATCACGTTGTGGAATGTTGTTTGTAAAACAAAGTACTTGTTCACTAAAACTATCATTCCATTGCATTGATACTTCTGCTGTGATCTGGCCACCTAAGTCAGATGGCCTAACTCCTTCTGCATAAAAAATATTGGGATGCAAAACATTTTTAGTTTGGTTTATGTATTCAACAAAACCCTTAACACCACCAGAGAAGGCAAAATCTTCTTCTTGACCAGAGCGCTGATCAATTAATTTAATGTGAACTCCATTATTTAAAAATGAAAGTTCACGGATGCGTTTAACTAAAATTTCATAATGAAATTCAACATTGCCAAATATTTCTTCATCGGCCAAGAAATGAACTTCAGTACCAGAAAGATTGGTGTCGCCAGTAACCGTGATTGGAGATACTGCAACTCCATCTTCATCAACAATATTACGATTTTGAATTACCCCGCGACCAAACTCCATGTAGTGTGTTTTGCCGTCGCGACGAATCGTTAACTTCAACCACTTAGAGAGTGCGTTAACACAACTCACGCCCACTCCATGTAGACCACCTGATACTTTGTAGCTGTTTTGATCAAACTTACCGCCAGCGTGCAACTCAGTCATCACAATTTCAGCAGCACTTCTTTTTGGCTCGTGCTTATCATCATATTTAATACCGGTTGGAACACCTCGACCGTTATCAACAATAGAAATTGAATTATCTGTTTGAATTACGACTGTAATTTCAGAACAGTAACCCGCTAGAGCTTCATCAATGGAGTTATCAAGAACCTCAAAAACAAGATGATGTAACCCGGTTCCATCGGATGTATCACCGATGTACATACCGGGACGCTTACGAACAGCCTCAAGACCTTCTAAGATTTGGATCGATGATGCGCCATACTGCTCAACTACTTTTTTTTCTTCAGTCATTTTTTTCTAAGTTAAATACGCATTGGCATCACAACATACTTGAAGTCTTCTGAGCCAGGTAAAGTAATCACAGCGCTACTATTTGCATCACCCAAACTAATTTGAATTTTGTCATTCTTTAAATTAGATAAAACATCTAATAGATAACTTACGTTAAATCCAATTTCGACAGTATCACCACTGTATTCAGTCTCTATCTCTTCTTGAGCCTCTTCTTGCTCGGCATTGGTTGATTGAACGGTAATTTTATTTGGTGAAAGTGAGAAACGAACACCTTTAAATTTATCGGTGGTTAAGATGGCTGCTCGCTGTAAAGCGGATTGCAAAACCTCGCGACCGACTACCAGTGAGTTTTTATGCCCTTTAGGTATTACCCGTTGAAAATCTGGAAACTTACCCTCCACCAATTTAGAAATCAACTCAATATCACCAAAAGTAAATTTCACTTGATTGGAGGTGAGACTCATTTCAAGCAATTCATCGGAATCTTCCAATAGGTGCTGACACTCTAGAATGGTTTTGCGGGGAATAATAATCTCTTGCCGCTGTCCTGAGCCGGTTGGCGCCTCAGCTAATTCCACTTGGGAATAGGCCAAACGATGACCATCAGTAGCAACAGCAATAACCTGCTTACCTTCAACAACTAGCAACATACCATTTAGGTAGTAGCGAATATCTTGTTGCGCCATTGCGAAATGCACTTGGCCTACCAGTTGACGAAAGCTTTTCTGGGTCATCTTCCAACTAGCAGTAAGCTCACCTACGCTTTGCATTACTGGAAACTCTGTCGCCGAAAGGGTTTGCAATGAGAAGCGGCTCTTGCCACTTTGAACAACCATGCGGTTGTCTTTTAGATTCAACGCAACTGGTCCTTCAGGAAGCGCACGCAAAATATCTAATAGTTTTCTAGCGGCTACTGTGGTTGTAGCATCTTCTGTACCAACTCCAAAACTAGCATTAGTGGTGATTTGTATTTCAATATCCGTAGAGATGAATGACACCTTATCGCCTTGCTTTTTAAAAAGCAGATTTGCCAAAATTGGTAAGGTGTGACGACGTTCAACAATACCGCTAACAACCTGGAGTGGTTTTAACAAACTATCACGCGAAGTGTTTACTAGTTGCATTGCTTTTAAATCCTTGTATATATCTTATTAGTAGTAGTAATAAGGTTTGTTATTTCAGTGGATAAGTCAGAAACCCCATATAAAACAAACTTCTAAACCAAAAAAAACCTGTGGACAACTTTTGTATAAACGCTTCATAAATATTGGATAACTCTTTACTAACACCCTATTTTTGCATGAAGCGTGGGCTTTCCACAATTTATCCACAGACTATCCCCAAACTTATCCATTAATCTATCCACAACCTTATCCACAGGGCTTAGTTTAGGATTTTAGGGTTTGCTCAATAACATGTATCTCGTGGTTAAGTTGGCCATCATGGGAGCGCTCATCACCGATTTTACGAACAGCGTGCAAAACCGTGGTGTGATCCCTACCCCCAAATAACTCTCCAATTTCCGGGAGGCTTTTTTGGGTTAACTCCTTAGCCATAAACATGGCAATTTGCCTTGGCCGAGCTATATTTGCCGGTCGTTTTTTTGAGTACATGTCAGCGACCTTAATGCTATAAAAGTCTGCAACCGCTTTTTGGATATTTTCCACAGAAATTTGGCGATTTTGTATTGATAATAGGTCTTTAAGAGCGGTGCGGGCGACGTCAATTGTCACTTCGCGTCCATGAAAGCGAACAAAAGCCAAAATTTTCCTAAGCGCGCCCTCAAGCTCGCGAACATTAGAGCGTAGATGCTTTGCAACGAAAAAAGCAACATCCTCACTCATTGGAATGCCTTCGCTTAGGGCTTTTTTCATTAAAATGGCAACTCGCATCTCAAGCTCTGGCGGCTCAATAGCTACGGTTAGCCCCGAATCAAAGCGAGATATCAACCTATCATCAATTCCAGCCATCTCTTTTGGATACGTATCGCTCGTAATGATGACTTGGGCCTTGTTGCTAAGTAGCGCCTCAAATGCGTAAAAAAACTCTTCTTGAGTTCGTGATTTACCACTAAAAAATTGAATATCATCAATGAGTAGCAGGTCGAGCGAGTGGTAGTAGCGCTTAAAGCGATCAAATGCCTTTTGTTGATAGGCCCTCACCACATCTGAAACATATTGCTCAGCGTGGATATATCGAATTCGCGCATTGGGTTTTTCTTTTAGCAGGTGGTTGCCAATGGCATGAATTAAATGGGTTTTACCCAGCCCCACTCCGCCATATAAAAACATCGGGTTATAAGAGGTGCCTGGGTTATGGGCCACCTGGATTGAAGCGGCCCGCGCCAGCTGATTTGCTTTACCAGTAACAAATGTTTCAAAGGTAAGGTTTGGGTTTAGCTTCGAATGATCTTCTATCTCAAACGCCTGTTCCTCGGTGGAGGAGCTATCTTGAGTGGTTATAGCGCCAGCAGCCAACATTTCTTTTGGCGCTGGGGCCTCAATAGTTTGTGTATTAGACCCGTCAACATTTAAAACAAAAGATAGGGCAATGGGATGTCCAAAATACTGCCCAGCTAACTCTTGGAAACGATCAGAAAACGTTTTTTTGATCCAATCTAGTTTAAATCGATTCGGAGCTCCCAGTATAAGTGAATGCTCACTTTCATCATAGGAAACCAAGCTTAAAGGTAAAATCCAGGTTTTAAACTGTTGGGGTGAGAGTTCGCGCGCAAGGGTTCCAAGTGCGTTATCCCAAAACCCCAGTGGGTTAAGAGAGTTCAATGTGGGGGGATTCTGTAAGTTGCTCATATTTTTAGAGAATCCATTGTAGCGATCGATCAAAGTTATCCACAAGGCACAAAAACGTGGAAAAGCTGTGGATAACTTGTGTACAAGATAAAAATACCTATTGAAAATAGATATTTAGACATCTACCCTGTTAAATATAGAGAAAAATACCTATATATTCACTATCAGCGGTTGACCTTTTGCTGTGCAACAAGGAAAATACTGGGTTTTGCAGGGTGAATCATGAAAAGAACATACCAACCATCAGTAACACGACGTAAACGTACCCATGGATTTCGTGTACGCATGAAAACCAAGAGTGGCCGCGCAGTATTAAATGCTCGTCGCGCTAAAGGCCGCAAACGTCTAGCCGTATAAATCGAGCAGTTGAACAGCGCCAGGATTTCCGATTTATTAAAAACACGCCCCAAGACAAGTATGTATTGGGGTTTGTATTTTGCATCTCCGGATGCGGACCTTAAGCCAGACCTGGGCATTGCTGTGGCTAAAAAATTGGTAAAGCGAGCGGTTGATCGCAACCAATTAAAGCGGATGATTCGCGAAGTCATGCGAACAACCAACACCAGCAAATTGCGGGGTGACGTTGTTGTGAAGCTAAAAAAACCAATTGGTCGTGATAGCCGTGGAAGACTCAGAAAGCAAGAAAAAGATGTTTTGCGCGAGCAAATCCTGGGGTTGATCTAGCATGAACCTTGTCAATAAAGTCGCTATTAAATTTGTGAGGATCTATCAGCTTGCTTTAAGCCCCTATATGGGGATGCATTGCAAGTTTATGCCCTCTTGCTCGCAATATGCGTGCGACTGTTTTGCGCATCATGGATTTTTTAAAAGTATTGGACTCGTAATATGGCGCGTATTGCGCTGTAATCCATGGTCACACGGTGGCTATGATCCAGCAGTAAAACAAAAATCTCATCATTAAGTGAACTTACATGGACTTTAAAAAAACGTTACTTTGGGCAGTGTTTTCAATGGCAGGTCTTTTGCTATATAACAACTGGCAAGTTTACGAAGGCAAGCCATCCATGTTTGGCGGGGCCCCAACTGGCAATATATCTGCGGGCAGCAAAACAACAGAAACTAAATTAGATGTTCCAGCTCCAATTCAGGGAGCAAGCGTTCCCGCGATTGCACAAACTCCCCCGGTAACGTCAAGCGCTTTAGCTACATCTGAAAAATTTGTGCTGAAAAATGACGTATTGGAATTAGAGATCAGCGCAAGTGGCGCAAACGTCATTAACGCTAAGCTACTCAAGCAATTTACTGCTGAGAATAAGCCGATTGAGCTTTTTCAATACACACCAAACCATAAATATTTTGCTCGATCGGGTTTGATTGCTTTAGGCGATGTTGAGTTGCCTAACCATACCAGCAACTACAAATTAGTTGTGTCTGGTAAAGATGGCGCTGGAAATCCGTTTGTTGTTCTTGCTAGTGAGCGAGGCGGAGTAAAGCTTGAAAAAACATTCTTACTCACCCCTGGTAGTTATGTGGTTGATGTTGGTCATCGAGTTACTCAGACAAACGCAAATCCCAATCCTTTGGTGCTCTACACCGAGCTGGTAAGAGACGCCTCACAAGAGCAAAAAATTGGGCCGTTTGATGGCGCCTTTTCGGCAAGTACATACACGGGACCTGCAGCCTATACAGATAAAGAAAAATTCAACAAACTTGAATTTACCGCGATTGATAAAAATAAAATCACCATTCCCACACAAGTAGCTGCCGGAGAGCCGGCGTGGGTTGCCATGGTGCAGCACTACTTTGCAAGCGCATGGATTCCAACGGATAAGTTTGCGCGGGATCTCTATGCAGGCAAGATTGATAACAATCTTTATCGCATTGGTATGCAAACTCCGTTAGGTGTTGTTGCGCCTGGTACGACAGTGGTTGAAAAGGCGAGACTGTTTGTTGGCCCCCAAGAAGAGAGTGTTTTGGAAACCATTACCCCGGGGTTTGCTTTACTAAAAGACTACGGTTATTTAACAATTCTCGCTAAACCCATTTTTTGGCTCTTAGAAAACATTCATGCCTATGTCGGAAATTGGGGTTGGTCAATTGTTCTGCTCACCATCTTAATCAAATTGGTGTTCTTCCCATTATCAGCAGCAAGCTATAAATCGATGGCCCGAATGAAAGAAGTACAACCTCGATTGCTGGTTATGAGAGAGCAATTTAAAGGTGAGCCGCAAAAACTTAACCAAGCGATGATGGAAATGTACCGCAAGGAAAAGATCAATCCTTTAGGCGGTTGCTTGCCAGTAGTGATTCAAATCCCAGTATTTATTGCGCTGTATTGGGTATTGCTATCCTCTGTTGAGATGCGTAATGCTCCATGGATTTTGTGGATTCATGACTTATCAGTTCCAGACCCCTATTACATTCTGCCGGTCATCATGGCAGCGTCTATGTTTGTGCAAACAAAGCTCAACCCGACTCCACCCGATCCAGTGCAAGCAAAATTAATGATGTATTTGCCGCTTGTATTCTCGGTGATGTTCTTTTTCTTCCCAGCCGGATTAGTGTTGTACTGGGTTGTAAATAACTTACTTTCGATTGCACAACAGTGGCAAATCAATCAGATGTTTGGAAAAAAACAAGCCAAATAGCATTTGATAACTGATGCATCAATAAGGCCCTGCAATGATGACTAGAAAACTACCCATCATTGCAGTTGCTACTGCCCCAGGCAAGGCTGGGGTCGGTGTGATCCGAATGAGTGGCCCCAATATTGCGGCCATTACATTTTCTCTATTTCAAAAAAACCTAACCCCTCGCCAAGCAAGTCTATTAACTCTTCGAGATGACGATGGATCAACTATCGATCAGGTTCTTGCAATTTATTTTGCAGCCCCCGCATCATTTACTGGCGAGGATGTCTTAGAGTTGCAATGCCATGGCGGCCCACATCTACTTGAGTTGGTGATGAAGCGTTGCCTAGAGCTCGGAAAAGACCAGGGTCTTGTGATTGCAGAGCCCGGGGAGTTCACACTTCGCGCATATTTGAATAACAAAATTGATTTGGCGCAGGCAGAGGCCATTGCTGACTTAATTGATGCACAAAGTGAGGCTGCGGTTCGTGGGGCTGCACGCTCATTGCAGGGAGCCTTTTCAAATGACATCAATGATTTAATTGAAGAGATTACCCAGCTTCGCATTTTGGTTGAGTCAACATTAGACTTTCCCGAAGAAGAGATCGAGTTTTTAGAAAATGCTCAAGCCCGGAAACGGCTTTCCACCGTTGGATTAAAGCTAAGCGCCTTGCGAGAGGGAGCAAAACAGGGAAAAATTTTACGCGATGGCATTACGCTGGTTTTAGCTGGTGCCCCCAATGTTGGAAAGAGCTCCCTACTAAACCGTCTTGCTGGCGAGGAGGTGGCAATCGTCACAGCCATAGCAGGCACTACCCGCGATCGAGTAAAGGAAAGCATCAGCCTTGATGGAGTCCCAATGCATCTGATTGATACTGCGGGCCTTCGAGATACGCAGGATGTAGTGGAAGCAAAAGGCATTGAAAGGTCTTGGGAGTCAATACGGTCAGCAGATTTAGTGATTTTTATTCGGGATGCCCTTAATGCTGATGAGAGCGCAATGGAAATAAAGGCGCAAATATTGAAAGCTATCCCGCAAACAACCCCGGTTTTAGACCTGGTTAATAAGTCAGACTTGTTGGACCCCAAATGTATTAATCAGGGTGATAAGCAAACCTTATATATTTCTGCCAAGTCAGGGGCTGGAATCAATGAGTTAAAACAAAAAATCTTGGCGGCAGTGGGTTGGGCGGGGTCTAGTGAGGGGGTCATTGTGGCAAGAAGAAGGCACCTAGATTGTTTGGATAGGGCTGCTGAACACTTGATAAAATCAGAGAAGTTCGCCGAAGATGGCAACATTTCGCTGGAGTTATTTGCAGAAGAGCTCCGTTTAGCGCAAGATCACCTTGGCCAAATCACTGGAAAGCTGCTTCCAGATGATCTTTTGGGCAAGATATTTAGCCAATTCTGTATTGGTAAATAGCCCCCGGTTTTGCTTGGTAGTGCGGCAAGAAAAACAGCTTCAAAATGTTAAAATAATGCGATCAAAATAATTACTTCATAGGACTCACATGACCACAACAACGAATGGGCAAATTCAAGTTAATGCGCCCGATTACGTAAAAAACCAGAAGCTGATTCAATGGGTTGCTGATATAGCTGCCCTAACTAAACCAGACAAGATCCATTGGTGTGACGGGTCTCAGGCTGAGTACGATGAGTTTTGTGAGTTATTGGTGAAGGCTGGTGTGTTTAAGCGCCTTAACCCGGCAAAGCGCAAAAATGCATTTTTAGCATTATCAGATCCAGATGATGTGGCGCGCGTGGAAGATCGCACCTACATTTGCTCTACTAATAAAGAAGATGCTGGACCTACAAACAATTGGGTTGAGCCAAACGAAATGCGTGCAACTCTCAAGCCATTGTTTGATGGCTGTATGCGCGGCAGAACAATGTATGTTGTGCCCTTCTCTATGGGTCCAATTGGTTCGCCCATTGCGCACATCGGTGTTGAAGTTTCAGATAGCCCATATGTAGCAATCAATATGCGCCTAATGACGCGTATGGGAAAAGCAGTCATAGATCAGCTGGGCGCAGATGGAGAGTTCGTTCCTTGTGTTCACACCGTAGGAAAACCATTAGCTGCAGGCGAAAAAGATGTTGCTTGGCCTAACAATAAAACTAAATATATTGTTCACTACCCAGAATCTCGTGAAATTTGGTCTTTCGGATCTGGCTATGGCGGCAACGCACTTTTGGGTAAGAAATGTTTTGCCCTTCGTATCGCCTCTAATATGGGCCGTGACCAAGGATGGCTCGCAGAGCACATGTTGATCTTGGGCGTTACGTCACCTGAAGGAAAGAAATATCACATTGCTGCTGCATTCCCATCAGCTTGCGGAAAAACGAACTTCTCTATGATGATTCCTCCAAAGGGTTTCGAGGGTTGGAAAGTAACCACTGTTGGCGATGACATTGCTTGGATTAAGCCGCGCAAAGACTCTGTAACTGGCAAGACCCGCTTGTTTGCAATCAATCCAGAGTCAGGTTACTTTGGCGTTGCTCCTGGTACGAATCGTCAAACGAACCCGAATTGTTTGGATTCATTGAATCAAGACGTGATCTTCACAAACGTTGGCCTAACTGATGATGGTGATGTTTGGTGGGAGGGTTTAACCGATACGCCACCAGCACACCTGATCGATTGGCAAGGCAAAGACTGGACTCCAGCAGATGGTGCAGCAGGTCGCAAGGCGGCTCATCCAAACTCACGCTTTACAGTTGCTGCCACTAACAACCCAGCAGTTGATCCCAATTGGGACAATCCAGAAGGTGTGGCAATTGATGCTTTCTTATTTGGTGGTCGCCGCTCAAATACGGTTCCTTTGGTTAGCGAAGCGCGTGACTGGGTGGAAGGTGTTTATATGGCTGCAACGATGGGATCCGAAACCACTGCGGCCATCACTGGTCAGGTTGGTGTCGTGCGTCGCGATCCTTTTGCGATGATTGCATTTGCTGGCTACAACATGAGTGATTACTTTCAGCATTGGCTCAATATTGGTAGCAAACTTGCTGCCGAAGGCGCCGTACTGCCAAAAATCTATTGTGTGAATTGGTTCCGCAAAGATGAAAACGGCAAATTTGTATGGCCTGGCTTTGGTGAAAACATGCGCGTACTCTCTTGGATACTGGGGCGCGCTGAAGGCAAGGCAAAAGGTACCGAGACTGTCTTTGGTATTTGTCCAGAGCATGCCGACATGCACTGGGATGGATTAGATTACTCAGCTGAAAAGTTTGAAAAAGCAATTACAGTTGCTGTTGATGATTGGAAAAATGAACTTAAACTTCACGCTGAGTTATTTGAACATTTAGGCGAGCGTTTGCCCAAGGAGTTGCTGGAAGCCCGCGGCAAAATTGAGAAGCGTTTAAACGCCTAAGCTATCCTAAGCATTAAATTAGTATTTCAAATCTTACTTTCTAGATGACCTTACCCCAACACCATGACATCGTGGTGATTGGGGCAGGCATTGCAGGAGCAACCATTGCAAATGAGTTGCTAGAGCGCGGTCAAAAAGTTTGCATTGTAGATGCAGCGCCTCGGCCTGCCACCGCATGCTCAAGTCATGCCTATGCCATTGCACATCCTCATGTTGGTCGTGGTGCTCCCCGTTTATTGCGCCTAACCCGCATTGCTTTCCTGCTGGCTGAAACTCGTTGGGGCCATGTTTGGAATCAACATGGGGTATTTCAGCCCGCCAAAAAAGATAAAACATTTAAGCGTGAAGAGGCGGCAATGTACTTGCAGTCTTTGGGCTTGGATGAGGGCATCGCGCAAGCCTTGTTTGCCAAAGATGCAAAACAGATTTGTGGAGTTGAACAAAATGGAATTTGGCTTCCACGAGGCGCATCGTTAAATTTGGCCCACGCTGTAAATGAATTATTGCGGCCTCACCCCAATCTTCTATGCGCTTGGAATACATCAGTTACTCGATTAGAGAAGCGGGGCAATAGATGGATTTTGTTTAACCAACATAACGATCAAACCTTTACTGCCAGCAAAGTGATTATTGCCGCCGCATTGGGTGCGAAAGTCTTAGCTGCAAGCATAGACGTTCGCTTACCCTTAAGACCAGTTCGAGGGCAACTCAGTATTTTCTCGATTGCTTTAAGTGATTTATGGGCATCTAAGATACCAAGTACAGCCATTTCTGGAGATGGCTATTGTTTACCAGCAAAGTTACAAGAAGATGGGACATATCGTTGGATTGTGGGCTCTAGTTTTGATGAGGGAGACACCGATTTACAAGCGTGGGAGTTAAGCGATGAATTCAATCGAGAGCAGGCAAAAGGTTTAGTTGACTACCCTGATGGTTGCAGCAGCTCCTTACAAAAACAAGGAAGTTTTGTTGGTGTGCGCTGCGTTGCTGGCGATCGACTGCCAATCATCGGCGCCCTTACTCAACGCCCAGGGATTTTTTTGGCAACAGCCCTGGGGTCAAGAGGAGTTCTTTGGTCAGCCGTAGCAGCCAAGTTAATTGCAGCTCAAGTGCTTGAAGATGATTTTGCTTTGCTTACGCGCTTAGGCTTTGCTGCAGACTTGGTTGCCGCACTTGCGCCTGCTCGTTTTTTCGCTGGTGCTTTAGCTGCGCCTTCAGCCTTGGGAGCCTTGGCTTCAAACTCAAACCCAATTTTGCCGTCAGAGCCTAAGGCTAAATAAGCTTTAAAGCCACGCCCAGTACGATTCGATTTGAAATTAGTGAGTAAATCAGTCTTACCCTCTTTTAGTAACTTCTGAATTTGCTCGGCAGAAATTTCTTGTTGTAAAACAACTTTGCCCGTTTTGAAATCACAAGATTTATTAGGCCCAGTATTGTTTTCACATACATAACGCATGCCATCTTCATAAACTGCGCCAGAGCATTTTGGGCAAACACCCAGCGCTTGTCTGCCAGTAAAGTCGATTGCTTCGGTTTCATCTTCCTGCGTATTACCGAAATCAAATTCCAGTTTGAAGCCTGCATTTGGATAGTCTGCATCATCTTCAGGGATTTCAGTTAGTTTAATGATTGCCGCAAAAGGCCTGCCCATTTTGCTACGAAAGCCCTGCAGCGGCCCTATCGTTTTTTCCCGCAAGAGCTCTTCAACTTCTGGATACTCAAAGGCTCTGCCACCGGGGGTTTTACTTATCGTAAAGCCACATTTTTCACAAGCAAAGCGACGATAGTTTTCTTTAACTGGCCCTTTGCAATGTGGGCAGGGAGTAGACATCGTTGCATAGTCACCAGGAATGGTATCGCTGTCATATTCTTTTGCTCGCTTAACAATGCGCTGCGTCATCTGCGCAATTTCTTGCATGAAGGTATCGCGGTTCATTTCACCGCGTTCAATGAGCGACAGTTTATTTTCCCAGCTCCCCGTTAAATCGGGCCGTGTTAATTCTTCAACATCTAAACCGCGCAACAAGGTCATTAACTGAAAAGCTTTGGCTGTTGGAATCAGTTCGCGAGCTTCGCGCACCATATACTTTTCGGCAAGTAAACCTTCAATAATGGCCGCGCGCGTTGCCGGCGTGCCCAAACCTTTTTCAGCCATCGCCTCACGCATATCATCATCATCAACCCATTTGCCTGCACTTTCCATGGCAGACAATAAGGTTGCTTCCGTGTACCGAGCTGGGGGTTTAGTTTTCAGTGGAACTGCGGCAATCGATTCATTTTGAACACTTTCGCCTTCTTGCACTGGCACTAACTCATCATCAGCTTGGTTTGATCTGCCATATACAGTTAACCAACCTGGGTTTACTAAAACACGACCTTCAGTTTTAAAGTGATGGCCAGAGGCCTCAGTAATGCGGGTAGTAACTCTAAACTCTGCTGCAGGATAGAAGACGGCTAAGAAACGACGCACCACCAGATCGTAAAGTTTTTGCTCTGGTTCGCTTAGGGTTTTAGGAGCCTCTAAAGTAGGAATAATGGCAAAGTGATCCGAAATTTTGGAGTTATCAAAAATACGCTTATTTGGTTTGATCCAGCCATAGCCTGCTTTTGTTTTTGAGTCTTTGACATCACCTTGCAAAATTTGTTTTGCAAAGGGGCGATATTCCTGCGAGTGCTCTGCAAGATTTTCCATCGTTTGCTTTACGGTATCTAAATAGTCTTCTGGTAAAGCTTTGGAATCTGTACGCGGATAGGTAAGCACTTTATGGCGCTCATAGAGTGCTTGTGCTAACCCCAATGTATTCTTAGCAGAAAAGCCAAAGCGTGCATTCGCTTCACGTTGAAGGCTAGTTAAGTCGAATAACTGCGGCGCTAATTGTGTTGCAGGCTTTGCCTCTTCTTTAACGCTAGCTTTTTTTCCGCGGCAGGCCGCCACAATACTTTGCGCGGCTGCTTCACTCCAAAGTCTATTCTCGCGAGCATCAGGTTCTGTCGGGTCTTTTTTGAATTTAGGATCAAACCAGCGACCTTCATAAACTCCTGCAGCTGCAATAAATTCAGCTTTTACTTCCCAGTAGTCTTTCGAAATAAATTTACGAATCAGCTCTTCGCGCTCAACAACGATAGATAGCGTTGGCGTTTGAACTCGACCAACAGTTGTTAAAAAGAATCCGCCGCTCTTGCTATTAAATGCCGTCATTGCGCGCGTACCATTAATTCCAACAAGCCAATCTGCTTCAGAGCGACAGCGCGCTGCATCTGCAAGTGGTTGCATGTCAGTGTCACTTCTGAGAGAGGAAAACCCCTCCCGAATTGCAGCAGGAGTCATGGATTGCAACCAAAGCCTTTTAATGGATTGAGGCGCTTTAGCATGCTGCGCTATTAAACGGAAGATGAGCTCACCCTCACGCCCCGCGTCACAAGCATTAATTAACTCGGTAATGTCTTTACGCTTAATGAGTTTTTGCAAAACCTTCAGCCGCGATTCCGTTTTGGCAATAGGACGCAAATCAAAATAGGGTGGCACTACCGGTAAATTGGCAAAAGACCATTTACCACGCTTTACATCAAACTCTTCAGGGGCAGCTATTTCTAAAAGATGGCCAACCGCAGAGGAGACGACAAAGTCATCACTTTCAAAATAATCCTCATGCTTGGTAAACCCCCCTAAAGCTTTGGCAATATCGTTTGCAACCGAGGGCTTCTCGGCGATGATGAGTGCCTTAGGGTGATCTACAGTCGAAGCCTTCGAGCTGCTTTTTTTGGTAGTTGCTTTAGTAGCCACGCGTTTGCCTAAATTTGAGCTTTAAATGAGGTTTTAATGGGGAAAAAGGATGTCCAATTTAAACTAAATCTCGGCTTTGACATCTTGAGACCCTTTTTTATTATTAACCGATAAATTACTAAAAGTCCAAATTACTCGTTTTTTTGCCCTATTTTTCCTGTGCATCGGCGGCAAAATAAACCCAAAACCCCCTCTGATAGGCCTTTAAATGCTGTTTTTGCTTAAAAAAGCAACTCTTCAATAATATCTTGCGGTTCTTGCACTAATTTGGCCCCCTGTTGAATGAGTTGGTGGCATCCCTTAGAAAGGGGGCTGTGGATTGTCCCTGGTAGTGCAAACACCTCTCGACCTATCTCACTGGCTAAGTGCGCGGTAATCAGCGAGCCTGATCTTTCTGCCGCTTCAATCACTAATACCCCTAAAGAAAGGGCGGCAATAAGACGATTGCGACGTGGAAAGTTTCTTGGGTTTGGGCCGGTTCCCGGGGCTAGTTCTGATATTAGTAGGCCCTGGGCAGCGATCTTGCTTGCCAAATAGCCATGTTGCTTGGGGTAAACAATATCAAGCCCTGTTCCGCAGACTGCCACAGTAGGATTTTTTGCATTTGAACCTAAAGCCCCCCAGTGTGCCGCCCCATCAATACCGCGAGCAAGTCCAGATAGTACGAGCAAACCTAGACCAGATAGTGCTTGAGCAAAGAAATAGGCATTTCTGAGCCCCTCGGGGCTAGCGTTGCGCGAACCGACAATAGCGACCATGGGTAAATTGAGGAGTGAAATATCACCATATATATAGAGCATCCCGGGAGAGTCGCTAAGGTCATGAAGACGGCTTGGATATCTAGCATCGTTTTGCGTGATGGAGGTCATTTTCGGGTTTTGAGACAGGCTGTGATTTTGCATTAGGTCATTTTCAATTTAGGGAAAATCAGCGCTATCAGGACAGTCTGATTAGTCTGTTAGATAATTCCTATATGGCTTTATTAACTGTCCTCTGTTACCCAGACCCACGCTTGCATAAGGTTGCAAAACCAGTCCAGCAAGTAGATGCACGCATTCGAAAAATTGTGGCCGACATGGCTCAGACAATGTATGACGCTCCAGGGGTTGGACTAGCTGCAACACAAGTAGATATTCACGAGCAAATTATTGTGATTGATGTATCAGACAACCAAGATGAACTGATGGTTTTTATTAACCCTGAACTAGTTTGGGCCAGTCCCGAGAAAAAATCTTGGCGCGAAGGTTGCTTATCAGTGCCCGAGTACTACGATGAAGTTGATAGACCCGCAGTCGTAAAGATCAAGGCGCTCGATATTAACGGCAAGGAATTTGAGCTTGAAGCAGACGGTTTATTGTCCGTTTGTTTGCAGCATGAAATGGATCATCTCAAAGGAAAAGTTTTTGTTGAGTACCTATCATTGCTTAAACGTAATCGGATTTCATTGAAAATGAAAAAGCGCGCCAAAGAGCTGATAGGTCAGCGCTAAGCCCCCAATGAAAATTGTTTTTGCAGGCACCCCTGAGTTTGCCGCACTCGCATTACAAGCGATTGATGATGCCGGCCACGAAATCGTACTGGCTCTAACCCAGCCTGATCGCCGTGCTGGCAGGGGCATGCATTTACAAGCAAGCCCCGTCAAAACTTTAGCCATAGCAAGAAATATTCCCGTATTGCAACCCGAGACCTTAAGGCTTAAGCATGCAGACATTCAGATGCAGGCTACAGCACTGGCTGCATATCAACGTTTAGCACAAATTGATTTTGATGCAATGGTGGTAGTTGCCTACGGTTTAATTCTTCCCCAAGAAATATTAGACCTAGCGGCACAAAATGGTAGATATGGGTGTTTTAATATTCATGCATCCTTGCTGCCGCGCTGGCGTGGTGCTGCCCCGATTCAAAGAAGCATTGAAAGTGGCGATAAGAAAACGGGTATCAGTATTATGCAGATGGATGCAGGTTTAGATACGGGAGATATTGTTTTATCAAAAGAGATAGTCATTTCTTCACAGGAAACCGCCGCCTCTTTGCATGATCGTCTTGCGAAGCTGGGCGCCCAATTAATGGTGGATGTACTTCACGATTTAGATCAGGGTAAAACCTTGACTAAGATTGTTCAGCCAAATGAGGGTATTAGCTATGCAGAGAAAATTCTGAAAAGCGAGGCTGAAATTAATTGGCAATTAAGTGCCGCTGAAATAGATCGCCGTATTCGTGCATTCAATCCATTTCCTGGATCAACCAGCACTTTAAATGGAGAGCTGCTCAAGTTTTGGAATTCTGCTGTAGCAAGTCCGGCAGTGGCAGTGCAAAGTAAAACCCCCGGAGAAATTTTAGCTAGCAATGGGAACAGTATTTATGTTCAATGTGGCGAGGGGATTATTGAGATTTTAGAAATGCAAAAAGCCGGTGGAAAAAAATTAGCAGCATCACAGTGTGTTTTGATGGGTGGCGAGTTATCTTCTGGGGCCCAGTTTAAAACATGTAATGAGCAAGAAGGAGGAGTCAATGTTTAATTTTGCAAAAACTGCTGTGCTAATGGCCGCTATTACTGCGCTCTTCATTATTGTGGGCGGGATGATTGGCGGTGAGGAAGGGATGCTCATGGCCCTACTAATTGCAGTGGGCATGAATTTTTTCAGTTATTGGTTTTCAGATACCATGGTCCTCAAAATGACCAATGCTCAGCAGGTTGATGAGCGCAGTGCTCCAGAGTTTTATGCCATGGTGAAAGAGTTATCTGATAGGGCCAGATTGCCAATGCCCAAGGTTTTTTTAATTGATGAGGATGCTCCCAATGCTTTTGCAACAGGCCGAAATCCAGAAAATGCATCGGTTGCTGCCACCACAGGAATTTTAAAAATTCTGAATCGTCGAGAACTTCGTGGCGTTATGGCGCACGAGCTTGCTCACGTTAAAAATCGCGATATTTTAATTTCTACTATCGCCGCAACTATGGCGGGAGCAGTGTCGGCACTGGCTAATTTTGCGATTTTTTTTGGCGGGAGAGGTAGCGATGGCAGACCACATAACCCAATCGCCAATATTTTGGTTGCGATATTAGCGCCCTTAGCTGCTAGTTTGATTCAAATGAGCATTTCGCGCGCCAGAGAGTATGAGGCAGATAGAGGCGGCGCAGAAATTAGCTCAGACCCAGAATCTTTGGCCCGAGCTTTAGAAAAAATTCATGCCTATGCACAAGGCACACCCTTTTATGCGGTTGAGCGTCACCCTGAGACTGCACAAATGATGATTCTTAATCCCTTAAGTGCTGGTGGGCTATCGCAACTTTTTTCTACGCATCCTCCTACGGAAGATCGCGTGGCACGTTTACTAAGTATGGCTAAAGATGGGGCATATCCCGGAGCGGAGTAATTTGACTGAGCAAAAAAAACCACGCAGTCTACCGCTTTCGCAAGCAATCACTATTTCAGCTCAAGCTATTGGCGAGGTCATGCTTGGGCGGTCTTTAACTGATGTACTCGATCAATTAGATGCGCACGAGCGCCCGATAGTTCAAAGCTTAACATTTGATGCTTTACGAAAGTGGGTACGATCACATGAGTTAATAAAGCAATATGTCCCTAAAGCCCCACCGCCTGCAGTTGAATACTTATTAAGCGCAGCCATTCCCTTGTTTCTGCAAAGCGAGGTAGAGGGTAAGGGCTATGCACCCCACACAATCGTGGATCAAGCGGTGAGCGCTTGTGGTGAGTATGAGCCAACGATGTATGCCAAGGGTTTAATAAATGCGGTATTGCGCAAGGTGAGCCTTGAGCTTAAGAGCCAAAGCGAAAAACCCTATCCACCTGACCCGATCCCCATGTTTTTTCCACCTTGGTGGCGGGCAAACCTAAAGCGTAATTATTCGAAATCATGGCAGGCAATGTTGATTCAACAGGCACAGCGTGCACCCCTGATTTTGCGAGTTAATGCCCGGCAATATACGCGCGATCAGTATCAGCATCTCTTACAAGAGGCGGGAATTCAATCAACGCCCATTTTTGAAGTCGGCGGCGTGCCACTTGATTTTGCTTTACTGCTGAATGATCCTGTGCCAGTTTCAGATTTGCCAGGTTTTTATAGCGGCGCTGTTTCTGTCCAGGATGCCGGCGCACAAATTGCCGCGGTGTTGCTTGATCCAAAACCAGGCGAGAGAATACTCGATGCCTGTGCTGCCCCAGGCGGCAAGTCCGCACATTTATTGGAAATTGCTGATTGTGAAATGCAAGCTCTAGAATTGGATGGGGGGCGACTTACTAAGATTGGCGGCAATTTAGATCGTTTGCGTCTTCAGTCTGAGTTAGTAAAGGTTGTGAGAGGTGATGCTTCTAAAGCTGACTGGTGGGATGGCAAGCTTTTTGACAAAATTTTGTTAGATGCCCCTTGTTCTGCATCGGGCATCGTATCTAGGCATCCCGATATTCCATTTTTAAGGCGTGAGGCTGATATTAAGGCTCTGCAACTCAAGCAGCGCGCTATTTTGGCTCAGTCCTGGAAAATGCTCAAACCAGAGGGGAAGCTTTTATACGTGACTTGCTCCCTATTTCCTGAGGAGGGTGAAGATCAGGCCGCTTGGTTTGCGGGGGAGCATACTGATGCATTACGATTGAAGGCTCCAGGACAAATTTTGCCATCGGGGTTAAATGACGGGTTTTACTATGCTTTGTTTAAGAAAAATGGGCCATGAGCCAGCGTATTAAACAATTCATTTTTTGTAGTTTGTTGGTGCTGAATGTATTTTCGGTTACAGCAAGCGCAGAAGGAATCAAAATTAAATCCGTTGAGTTGGAGCGGGTGGAAAACGACTGGCTATTAAATGCGACATGCCAAATTGAGCTGGCACCAGGTTTAGAAGATGCCTTAAAAAAAGGCGTAGTTTTATTTTTTCAAACAGAGTTTGATTTAACCCGATCTCGCTGGTATTGGTTTGATGAAAAGTCGGCAATAGCTCAGCGCCAGACTCGCCTCTCTTATCAACCGATTACTCAGCAATATCGGATTGCTTCAGAAGGTTTTGCCTTCTCTGCAAACACCATTACTGAGGCCTTGCAGGCTGTTGGCACCATTGGTGGCTGGCGTGTTATGGATAACAACCAAATAGATGCTGGTAAATCATATACCGCTGCACTAAGAATCACTCTCGACTTAAGTAAGCTACCAAAACCATTTCAGGTTAATGCTTTAAATAATCGTGACTGGAATGTCTCCAGTGATTGGCTGAGATTTCCTTTCTCATCTAATGGGCCCAATCTCATTAAGCAATGAAGATGTCTTTTGACTTTATAGGCTCAAACGCCTTCGAGAAGGACGCGTGGAAAAGGCGCGCTCTACCAATAGCGATGGGGATTATCGGCATTTTTGCTTTATTACTTTTGGCTCTACTCTCTATTGCTTCATCAAACACAGAATTTTTCGATAAATACTTTATTTGGCTCTATGCGGCTAATGTAATTACTGGGATTGGTTTGATCTTAGTCATTTTGACTTTGGTGATCGTTATTGCGATTCGTTGGCGTAAAGGGCGCTTTGGAACGCGTCTAGTTGCAAAGTTGGCAATGATTTTTGCTTTAGTGGGCGTAGTTCCAGGATTAATTTTGTATGGCGTGTCCTTGCAATTCGTTTCTCGCAGCATTGAGACATGGTTTGATGTGAAAGTAGAGTCTGCCTTGAACTCGGGTTTAGAGCTTGGGCGCGTGACTTTGCAAGTTGCTCAAGAAGAAATTTTGGCTGAAGGCAAGTTTATTGCTGAACAAGTTACCCAGGTCCCGCCAGGAACTAGCTCAGAGCAGGTCGGAAACATGATTATGAAGATTCGTAATCAATTTGGTATTCAAGAGGTGAGTCTTTTCAGTTTGCAGGGTAACTTAATCTTATCGAGTGAGTTCAAGTCTAAAAAATTCTTACCACCACCTAATGCTGAAATTATTGCTGACGCATTTAATAAGAAGGGCATTACCTTCTTAGATCAAATTGAACTTGAAGGCGGACAGCGCGGATACCGAGTCAGGGCAATAGTGCCAATCGTGCGTAAAAAAACTGTCCAAGGGAAAGCGAGTGCGGGCAAGGTAACAGAAGACAAGTACTTTTTGCAATTGATGCGCTTTATTCCAACCCCTTTGTCCAAGAATATCTTTGCTGTTGAGTCTGCTTACAGTGAATATCAGGAGAAATCATTGGGCCGGACAGGCTTGCGTAAGATGTTTGTGGGCACATTAACGCTAACCCTCTTTTTTGCTGTTTTTGTTGCAGTTACATTAGCGCTTACATTGGGTCGACAGCTAGCAAGACCACTGTTGATGCTACTGGAAGGTACCCAAGCGGTTGCGCAAGGCGATTTATCTCCCAAGCCAGAGTTAGACACTGGAGATGAGCTTGGGATGCTTACCCGTCAATTTAATGTGATGACACGTCAGCTCGCTGATACACGCACCTCTTTGCAGGAGTCCAAGACCTTCTTGGAGACTGTCTTGGGCAGCCTTACTGCCGGAGTTTGTATTTTCGATAAAGATTTCAATGTGGTGTCTAGCAATGCTGGTGCCGACCGAATTTTTGGCCAAGATTTAACCCAAATGAATTCTCGACCTTTGAGTGATAGCCCTGCTTTAGTTGACTTTGAAGGGGCTATTAAAGAGGGCTTTGCAACCATGAAGTTGGCGGTTGGTGGAGAAAGTGAGCCTAAAGCAGTTGAAAGGCAAAAATCTGCACCTGTTTGGCAAAAACAAGTTCAGCTTCATAGTACAAATGAATATGACAACGAATTGGGCGTAACCTTGTTTGTGCGTGGTACTGAGCTGACACCTGAATTACGCATGGTAGTTTTTGACGATATTACTGACGTAGTCAGCGCTCAGCGCTCGATTGCTTGGAGTGAAGTAGCAAGACGACTGGCCCACGAGATCAAAAACCCTCTGACACCTATTCAGTTATCTGCTGAAAGGTTGCAGCACAAGCTGGCAGGAAAGTTAAGTCCTGAGCAGGAGGAAATGATAAATCGGAGCACTGCAACCATCATTGGCCAAGTTCAGGCAATGAAGGAGATGGTCAATGACTTTAGAGATTTTGCTAAAACCCCAAGTCCACAGTTAAGGCCTGTTTCGATTAATGCCCTGACGAAAGAGATTTTAGGTTTGTATGAGGGCAGCCCGATAAAGACTCAGCTTGACCCCCTTTGCCCAGAAATTATGGGAGACCCTACTCAATTAAGGCAGATTATTCATAATCTCCTTCAGAATGCACAAGATGCAACTCTTGAGGGCGGTAACAAAGGCTCACCTGTAGAGGTAAAGACAGAGATGGTTCCTTACGGGGAGTTCAATGGGCTTGAGCAAAATGCAGTCCGCCTAACAATAAGTGATTATGGTTCAGGATTTCCAGCTAAGATACTGGCAAGAGCATTTGAGCCCTATGTAACTACTAAAAGCAAGGGTACTGGCTTGGGCTTGGCGGTAGTAAAGAAAATAGTTGATGATCACGGTGCAAAAATTGAAATCCGTAATCGGATGCAAGGAGATGCAGTGGTTGGCGCACAAGTATCAATATTGTTTATGAATCTGGCAAAAGAGGCAGCATAGGTATGGCAAGTATTTTAGTAGTCGATGATGAGATGGGAATTCGTGAACTTCTCAATGAGATTTTGACAGACGAGGGCCACACCGTTTATGCAGCAGAAAGTGCAGCCCAGGCACGGACGATCCGCGAGCAAATGCGCCCAGATTTAGTTTTGCTTGATATCTGGATGCCAGATGTTGATGGCATTACTTTATTAAAGGAATGGTCTAAGACGAGCCAGCTCACGATGCCCGTAGTCATGATGTCAGGCCATGCAACAATTGATACTGCAGTTGAGGCAACGCGTATTGGCGCTTTAAATTTTCTAGAGAAGCCGATTGCCTTACAAAAGCTTTTGAAGACTGTAAATAAGGCTCTTGAGAGTTCGCCCAAGTTTGTAGAGCCGATTGAAGAAAAAAGCAGTCAAGCAGCAATGGCGGCTATTTCAAGCCCCAAGGTTAGCCAGACAGAGCAACCATCATTGCAAGATGGTGAATATATCAGCGGTATCGCCAAAACCTATTTTGATTTGCCTCTTCGAGAGGCCCGTGATCTTTTTGAGAAGGCATACTTTGAGCATCAAATGATCATTATGGGCGGCAGTATGACAAAGATTTCTGAATATACTGGCCTTGAGCGCACTCATCTTTATCGTAAATTAAAAGCCCTAGGTATTGATACATCCCGTAATAAGGGTTAGTCGCGATCTTTGGCCGTGCTTACTAAAGACGGTTGATATCTATTCTTTGCATCGATGTTGCGGTAAACGAAAACCCAACATCACTTTCGGAATAATTCCTCAATGGAAATTAAGGTTAACTTTCTTGATAAGCTGCGCCTTGAAGCCAAGTTTGATGACTTTACGGTAACTGCTGACCAGCCTATTCGTTATAAGGGCGATGGTTCAGCTCCAGGGCCCTTTGATTATTTCTTGGCCTCATCGGCCTTATGTGCCGCCTATTTTGTAAAGTTGTACTGTGACACTCGCAATATCTCTACAGAAAATATTCGACTATCACAAAATAATATTGTCGATCCAGAGAATCGCTATAAACAGATTTTTAAGATTCAAGTTGAATTGCCAGACGATATCTCTGCCAATGATCGCCAAGGAATTTTGCGTTCTATTGAACGTTGCTCAGTTAAGAAGGTCGTCCAGGCTGGGCCAGAGTTTGTCATTGAGTGCGTCAAGAGTCTAGATGCAGATGCACAAGGCCTGCTCACTTTGAGGCC
>JBFZCO010000036.1:0-11896 GCA_041307885.1 Burkholderiales bacterium
CCGTTATAGGCGGTCTTCAAGTATGCAGCATTATAAGCAGCCACATTAAATGTAAAACCAATAAATGCTACGGTAAATGGAGAAAGCCGAATGCCCCATGAGGGTAGACCGTAATACATCAAAAAAAGTAAAACGATTAACGGCATACCAATGAAAAAAGAGATGTACGCATTAATACAATTGCGTACTAATTTGTTTTTGCTGAGCGTAAGGTAAAAAACAATAATGCCTACTAGCAATCCAGAAATACTGATTAAAACCGCAAGTTGGAGAGTATTGAGTAATCCCGCCAATATCAATGGCATTTGCTCTAATAAGTCCCGAGTAAATGAAGACCAGCTACTCATAAAGACTTTTCCTTGCTACCAAAAAAGCTTTGAATCTCTGGGTCAGCATGCCTACTCAATACTTCAATGCGATCATCAGCCCGAATCACTCCGCGATCTAAGAACATCACCGTATCGGCAATATTGCTAGCCAAATTGAGATCGTGCGTAACGCAGATCATGGTAATACCTTCACCATGTAGACGATTAATCAAGTCTGCGACATCTCTAGACATCACTGGATCAAGCGCTGATGTAGGCTCATCCAGAACCAAAACTGCGGGATCCATTGCAAGTGCGCGAGCAATAGCCACTCGCTGCTTTTGACCGCCTGAAAGTTGTGAAGGGTACTTATCCTGGTGAGCGGTCATATCAAAGTGTGAGAGCTCATGAAGCGCCCTCTCCTTTGCTTCAATCTTCCCCATACCATGCAACTTACGCAGACCCAAAGAGACATTATCTAAGACGCTCAAATGACTATAGAGGGCGAATTGTTGAAAAACAAAACCAATCTGTTTGCGTAGTTCTTTGACATCAACGCCAGGGCCAAGAACTTCCTTCCCTCGGAAAACAATGGATCCAGAAGTTGGTTCTACAAGCCTATTTAAACAGCGTAGTAAGGTAGATTTACCCGAGCCAGAGGCGCCCATCAATACTCGAACATCGCCCTCTTTGAGGTCAAGGTGGATATTGGAGAGCACAGTTTGCCCATCAAACTCTTTTACGAGGTCTCTGACTTCGATTAATGCCATCGATCAGCCTCACTAAATAATAGGAATGGAATTTTCATGCTGGGGTCATTCCCGGGATTTGATAGCGCCGATTAATCATCTGAACACCAAAGAGACAAATCCGATAAATAACAAAATATAAGATTCCTACAGCCAGATATACCTCAACACCACGCAAAGTGGTGGAAGTTAATGTCATCGCTTGCTTGGTAATTTCTGGAATTCCTACCGTATAGGCAAATGGTGAGTACTTCAGCACTGATGTGAACTCGTTCACCATACCGGGGACAGAAAAACGCAACATCTGCGGCAACTCTATATATCTGAGCACCTCAAAACGTGTCATACCCATTGCTTGCGCTGCTAACACCTCAGATGGATCTACTGAATTAAATGCCCCACGAAATACTTCGGCCAAATAAGCAGAGGCGACCAGGCCTAGACTAAGAGCCATCGCCATTAAAGGTGGCACCTTAAACCCAAGGCCTGGTAAACCAAAGTACACCATGAACAACAAAACTAAAACTGGTACCCCTCGGAAAACATAGGTGTAGCAGTCAATCACCAAACTTAAGAAATGAAAATGGAGTCGGCGCAAACTTGCAAGCATCAGACCCACACCCAAGCCTGTCGCAGAGCAAACTACAGTCACCAGGACTGTATAGGAGACTCCCTGCGCCAACTGAGCCAGAATGTCTAGAAAAGTCACAGCAAGGCCTTCAAATACGTTTCAGAATAAAAAATGATCTGATTAAATTACTTCATCCATTGATCAAGAATTGCCTTGATTTTTTCGGGACCAAGCTCGTTGAGATATTTGTCAAAATCATCGCGGAGCTTAGAGCCCTTGGCAAAAGCAAAGCCCAACTTATCAAAACCTTTGAAGACATAGCTACTCTGAATCGGCAGTTTGAGCTTATTTTCATAATTCAGGAATACAGGTTCTTCAATAAATGCTAGATCCAAATTGCCATTTTGCAAATCGGTGATCACTTCTGCATATGAAGGGTATAGCTTTACCTTACTCAATGAGTAGTAACCTTTTGGCTCTAATTCATTCTTAATCAGATCGTCATAAGCCATACCACGTGGGTAGCCAATAGAATATTTCTTGAGCTGATTTAAATCTGTGATCTGAATATTTTTATCCTTCATGCTCACTAGGTGCCACGCATTGTCATAGTAAGGCTGGGAAAAATCCATCACTTCTTTACGTTTATCCGTAATCGATATTCCTGAAAAAGCCACATCAGCTTGACCACTAGACACAGCTCCCAACATGCCAGCCCAATCGTAAGGCGTTACCTTGAAAGTACAACCTCGAGATTTGCAATAGCCTTGGAAAATATCCATATCAACCCCAACAATCTTACCCTTGTCATCAAATAGCATCGGGGGCGACGCAGGAGAGACTGCCACTTTAATTTCTTTAGAGTCTGGGGTCTTAGAGCAAGCCAGAATGGAGAGGGTCAATACTGCAGCGAAGAATGCTAAAACTAAGCGTTTCATGGGTATCACTCCTATCCAATTTTCTATGAGATTAAGGCTCGATTAGATCGCAGCCTGCATGCTCATCAAGTATAGGGGATTTGAAGATAAAACTGCTTATTGCAGCGTGTTTTTCAAGACAGGTAGCATGGGTATAGCCATAACCTCAATACCCTCATCGCGTAAGGCTTCAGCCTCATCTAAGGTGGTTTGCCCCCGAATGCTTCTTTCTGGGGATTCTTTATAGTGAATTTTGCGGGCCTCCTCAGCAAAATCATTACCTACATCCTCAGAGCGGCCCATGAGCTCACGCATTCCCTTTAAAAAGGCTGCCTGAACTTGCGCCTCTAACTGAGAATGGTCGCTACCAGTTAATGCTACAACACCACCACTGAGCGAACCGCTAGAGGACTCTTGCTCTGTATTATTCACCGTCAATTCGGTAGAGACCACAGCCTCTTTCACGGAACTAGATTTACCAATATGGGGAGCAGATGGCATCCGAGTAATCTCAGTACTGTCACAAATTGGGCACGCAAGCATTCCCTTGCCCTGCTGAGCAAGGCAGTCCTCTTCAGAGGCAAACCATCCTTCAAAGCGATGATCTAAGGGACAGGCTAGGTTATAAACTTTCATAGAACTTATATCGGGGTAAAAGTGCGAAATTCAATACCCTATTTTAATAGGATTTGAAATGCCTAGTCTAAGGGCTTGGGACTAACCAAACCTTTACGATAACGATCTAGCCAGTAAGTCGCTATCGTAGTCTTCACATCAGTAATTTCACCATCCTCTACCCATGTAATTAACTGCTCTAATGGCGCAGCAAAAACATCTAAAAACTCCTCATCGTCTAGATGACTCTTTCCAGAAACTAAACCCTGGGCTAAGTAGATATCAATAAATTCAGTGGAATAAGAAATCACTGGATGGATTCGACGAATAAAGCTCCACTTAGATGCACGATACCCCGTCTCCTCCTCCAGCTCCCGCTTAGCGCAAAGTAGACGATCCTCTCCAACCTCCAACTTACCAGCAGGAATTTCAATACAAGCTTTTGCCACCGGGTAACGATACTGACGCTCCATAAGCACCCTACCATCATCCAAAATCGCTAGAATCGCAACAGCTCCTGGGTGTGTCAGATATTCTCGGACAGCTTGCTTACCATCAGGTAGGCTGACTTGATCACGCTTCATCTGCAAAAAAATCCCGCCGTATATATCCTCCCCAGAAAGGCGCTCTTCACGCAAATGGGTATCGCCCTGTGGTAAATCTTGAAAAGACTTTTCAGTCATGTAAGTTACTCCCATTGATTACTACGCAGATTGCTAAGAATATTGGATTCATCATACAAAATCCAAATGACATAAAAGCAAAAGGCTCCCTAGGGGAGCCTTTACATGGATGCAAACTCACTTTACGAGCCCAATAAAGTGCGACGCATTGCATCAAGACATAAGGCCATCAATCCTGCTGGGAAGACGCCCAAGGCTAGGACGAATATGGCGTTCAGACTCAGAAGGCCTCTAGCATAAGTAGAGCCAGTGACCTCGATGGCATGCTCTGCCTTTGGTTCATCAAAATACATCACTTTAACCACTCTTAAATAGTAAAAAGCACCGATCAAAGAGGCAATTACAGCAATCACCGCCAAGAATGTATGCTCTCCATCAACTAGAGCCTCTAAAACTCCTAGCTTAGCTGCAAAACCAACGGTTGGTGGAATGCCCGCTAGGGAGAACATCATCACTAAGCCAATAAAAGCAAACCAAGGATGGCGTTTATTTAAGCCCTTCAAATCGTCCAAAGTTTCGCAGTCATGACCCTTGCGCGATAGCATCATCAATAATCCAAAGCTACCTAGAGTCGTTAATACATAGGTAATTGCGTAAAACATGGAAGCACTAAACGCATGATCATCAAATACCGATAACATGCCGAGCAACACGAAGCCCATTTGCGCAATGGCAGAATAGGCCAACATCCGCTTCAAATTGGTTTGTGCAATTGCAGTGATATTGCCAACTAATAATGATAAAACGGCTAGAACTACCAACATGGGCTGCCAATCCCCTAATAGCGGCAATAACGTATTTACTAATAGGCGGAATAACAAGGCAAAGGCAGCAATTTTTGGTGCAGCTGCAATCAACAGCGTTACCGCAGTAGGTGCGCCTTGATACACATCTGGGACCCACATATGAAACGGTACTACACCCAACTTGAAAGCCAAGCCAGAGACAATAAACACCAAACCAAATGCCATTACCAAATGATTCACGCGAGGATCGGCCACCGTTCTAAAGATCTCGATTAAATCTAAAGAGCCGGTAACGCCATACAACATGGACATACCGTATAACAAGAAACCGGATGCCAATGCGCCAAGGATGAAGTACTTAATCGCCGCTTCAACGCTCTTCTCATTGCTATGGCGCATTGCCACCAAAGCATAGGTTGGCAAAGCCATCAACTCTAGACCCAAATATAGGGTGAGAAGATTAGCGCCTGAGATCAAAATGCATTGGCCTAAAAGCGCAAGTAGTGTCAGCACAATAAAGTCTGGACGGAACATGGCCCTATCGGTGAGGTACTGTTTTGAGTAAATGAGGCTGACCAATACTGCACCACAAGAGCAAGCCTTCAGTAGATTAGAAATTGGATCAGACTGAAATAAGCCATTCATAGCAACGACCGAAGGGTCTGCCATACGTGCCAAATAATCAAAAACAAGATACACCAACAAAATAATCGTAAAGAAATAAACAAAACCAACACCACGGGGTGTATGAAAGATATCTTGCTCAACTCCAGGCGTTGATGGCTGACGCTCAGGAACATAAACGCTGGCCACCAATAAAAGGCAGGCAGCTACTAGTAAAACTAGTTCTGGCAGAATCGCGAATAGGTCAAATTCTTGCATTATCTTTTACTCAGAGTTTGCTGACAGCGACATGCTGCAACAGATTAATCACAGATGGATGAATAATGTCGGTGAATGGTTTTGGATAAACGCCCATACCGATAACGCAGATAGACAATACGCTCATCATGAAATACTCGCGTGCATTGAGGTCTTTTAATGCAGCAACATGTTCATTGGTCACCGCACCAAAGAAGACACGCTTGACCATCCACAAGGAATAGGCGGCACCTAGCATTAAGGCAGTTGCAGCTAAGAGACCAATCGTAAAGTCATAGTCCACAGCAGCAAGAATCACCATGAATTCCCCAACGAACCCCGAGGTTGCTGGCAAACCGCAATTAGCCATCGCCATCAGCACCGCAAATGCAGTAAAGGCAGGCATGCGATGCACTACGCCACCGTAATCAGCAATTTGACGGGTATGCATGCGATCGTAAAGAACACCAATAGACAAAAACATGGCACCGGCCACAAAGCCATGTGAAATCATTTGGACAATACCGCCCTCGATACCAAGAGGACTAAATAAGAAGAAACCGAGCGTCACAAAACCCATATGGGCTACTGATGAATATGCCACAAGCTTTTTCATATCTTTTTGTACTAAAGCTACAGCACCTACATAAATTACAGCAACTAAAGATAAGAAAATCATGAATGGGCCAAGATACTGACTTGCATCAGGTGCAATGGGCAATGAGAAGCGCAGGAAACCATATGCCCCAAGCTTGAGCATGATGGCAGCCAAAACGACAGAGCCTCCTGTGGGCGCCTCCACGTGAACATCGGGTAACCAAGTGTGCAGTGGCCACATTGGTACCTTGACAGCAAATGCCATGAAGAAAGCAAAGAATAATAAGATTTGCTCAACAATATCCAAACGCGCATTGTGCCAAGCCAAGATGTCAAAAGTATTGGTGATGTTATACAGATACAGCATGGCTACTAGAGTCAACAATGAACCTAGTAAGGTATATAAGAAGAACTTGAAGGCTGCATAGATACGGTTATGTCCACCCCATACACCAATGATGATGTACATCGGAATGAGAGTCGCCTCAAAGAAAACATAAAAGAGCAATGCATCTAAGGCTGAAAAAACACCAATCATTAATCCTGAGAGAATCATGAATGAAGCCATGTACTGGGAGACCTTGGTTTGAATCACTTCCCAAGCTGCAATCACTACAAAAATATTAATAAATGCAGTTAGGACAATAAACCAGACTGAGATGCCATCAATACCCAAATGATAGTTAATGTCGTAACGCGGAATCCAGCTGATCTTCTCTACAAACTGCATACCGGGATTGGCGATATCAAACTGAATAATCAAGGGCAGTGTTGCAATAAAGCCCAAAATTGAACCAGTAAGCGCAAGCCAGCGAACGCCGGCGGAAGGCTTCTCCGAACCGTAGAACAGAATAATGATGCCGAAAACAATCGGAATCCAGATGGCGTAAGAAAGAATCATGATGGCTACTTAAATAACAAAGGCCTACCGCACAAAAGGCAGGTAAGCATATAAAACCCAAGCTAACAATACCGCCAAGCCCGCAATCATTGCGAAGGCATAGTGATACAGATAACCGGATTGCAAATGACGAATCACAGCAGAAAAGCGCCCTACTGCATGCGCACTACCATTCACCACAAAACCATCGATCACCTGCTGATCGCCACGATGCCATAAGACACCCCCAATCCACAGCAAACCTTTAGCAAATACGGCCTGATTTAAGTCATCGAGATAGTATTTGTTGTCCAAGAGCTTCTTAATTGGAGCAAACGCCTCTGCAACTTTGCCGGGTAACTTTGGTGCCCAAAGATATCCGATGGCTGCAGTCAACACTCCTAGAACCACTAAAAGCAAAACTGGCGAAGTGAAAGAGTGAATCACCATTGCAATAGGACCATGGAATTCTTGAGCTAATTCTTTCATCGCTGGATGTTTAGCAATGTCGATAAAAATAGAATCGCCAAAATAGCTGCCATATAACAATGGGGTAATTGTGTAATAGCCAATAATGACTGAAGGTATTGCCAGAAGAATAAGTGGCAAGGTCACTACAAATGGAGACTCATGCGGCTTTTGGCCTGGTGCTAAGCCATGATGGGCATGATCATCGCCCTGCTCTGCATTGATCATGATGGTGATCGTGGGCATGTGAGTCTGCATGGCCCCAACGCGCTTTGCCGTGGAACACATAGAAATACAAACGGAATGAATACAAAGCCGTTACAAAGACGCTAGCCATTACAGCAAAGTAGGCAAAACCAGCGCCGGGAATATGACTAGCGGCGACCGCTTCAATAATGGAATCTTTGGAGAAGAAGCCGGAGAAGAAAGGGGTACCAATCAAGGCGAGATTACCCAAGAGCATCATGAGGCAAGTAATAGGCATGTATTTCCACAAACCGCCCATCTTGCGCATATCTTGCTCATGATGCATACCCAAAATCACACTACCAGCAGCAAGGAACAAAAGTGCCTTAAAGAATGCATGAGTCATCAGATGGAAGATGGCAATCGGATAGGCAGACACGCCAAGGGCCACAGTCATATAGCCTAACTGTGACAAAGTCGAATAAGCAACTACACGCTTAATATCGTTTTGGACAATTCCTAAAAAGCCCATAAATAAGGCTGTAATAGAACCAATAACCAAGATAAAGCTTAGGGCTGCGTCTGACAATTCGAATAATGGTGACATGCGAGACACCATGAAAATACCGGCTGTAACCATCGTTGCCGCATGAATCAAGGCAGAAATGGGAGTTGGGCCTTCCATTGAATCTGGCAACCAAACATGCAATGGGAACTGAGCTGATTTACCCATCGCTCCGATAAAGAGACAGATACAAGCTACAGTGAGTAAATTCCAATCAGTGCCTGGTAAGGTTTGGGCAGCTAAGGCACTATTTTGCGAGAAGATCACGTCATACTGCATAGAGCCAGTACCAGCCAAGAGAATGCCAATACCCAAGATAAATCCAAAGTCACCAACACGATTGACTAAGAAAGCCTTCATATTGGCAAAAACTGCCGATTGACGCTCATAATAAAAACCAATTAATAAGTATGAAACAACACCCACCGCCTCCCAGCCGAAGAAAAGTTGTAGCAGGTTGTTACTCATTACCAACATCAACATCGCAAAAGTAAAGAGTGAGATGTAAGAGAAAAAGCGGTTATAACCCTCCTCGCCTTTCATATAACCAATGGTGTAGATATGCACCATCAAGGACACAAAGGTCACCACACACATCATGGTCGAAGTTAATGGATCAATTAAAAATCCAATGTCTAAATTGAGCTCGCCCAATTCCATCCAACGATAGACAGTGCCATTGAAATAGAAGCCATCCATCACCTGAACTAATACAAAGCATGACAGAACAAAAGCAACCATCACACCGAGAATTGTCACGAACTGACAAGCGCCATGTCCAATTCGATTACCGCCTAATTTAGTGCCAAAGAAGCCAGCAATGACAGAGCCAAATAATGGCGCCAGCGGAATAGCACAAAGAACAGGAAGAGTTAAGGTCAATTGCATGACTAGCCTTTTAGGTGGTCAAGGTCTTCAGCATTAATGGTATCGACCTTACGGAAGAGCACAACCAAGATTGCTAAACCAATTGCTGCCTCAGCAGCAGCCACAGTCAATATAAAAAATACGAATACTTGACCAGCCATGTCTCCTAAATAATGGGAGAAGGCAATAAAATTCATGTTGACCGACAGTAGCATTAATTCAATGGCCATTAAAAGCACAATGACATTCTTACGGTTTAAGAAAATACCGATCACGCTAGTCGCAAATAAGATTGCGCCAAGGACTAAGTAGTGAGCTAGGGTAATGGTCATTTCTTCTCCCCGCGAGGATCTTGCTTAGCAGCCATATCAGAATCCATTTTGACAACCCGCATACGATCAGCAGAACTCACATTGACCTGCTCATGGATATTTTGAGATTTAGAATCCTTACGATTGCGCAGAGTTAAGGCCACTGCAGCAATAATCGCTACCAAAAGGATGACACCTGCTACTTCGAATGCATAAACATAGTCAACAAAGATCAGCATGCCCAAGGCTTTAGTGTTACTTACCATCATCTCGTCAGGCATCGGCTGAACAGGTGTGCTGGTACCAACAAAACTACGAATCAACACAATCGAAAGCTCAAGAACAATAACCGCCCCCATTAAAAAAGCAACAGGGAGAAACTTCTTGAAATCGCGACGTAAGTGCTCAAGATCTAAGTCGAGCATCATCACCACAAATAGGAAGAGCACCATCACAGCGCCAACATAAACCAAGATCAATGCCAAACTTAAGAACTCTGCCTTGAGCAACATCCATAAACCCGAAGCGCAAAAGAAGGCCAATACCAAAAATAAGGCGGCGTGAACAGGATTGCGGGCCGTAATCACGCGCAATGCTGAGATGACTAAGAGCCCAGCAAATGCGTAGAAAAATATTGCAAAGAGAGTAGAAGGATCGAATGTCATATGTAGTCTGGATTTATTCGATTAACGGTAAGGCGCATCAGCTGCGCGGTTAGCGGCAATATCTTTTTCATACTTATCACCAACAGCCAAAAGCATTTCTTTAGTGAAGTACAAATCACCACGCTTATCACCAAAATATTCGAAAATATTGGTCTCAACAATAGCATCTACAGGACAAGCCTCCTCGCAGAAACCACAAAAAATACATTTAGTTAAATCAATGTCATAGCGACTGGTGCGCCGAGTACCATCATCACGTTCAGCAGTTTCAATCGTGATTGCATAGGCTGGGCAAACGGCCTCACATAACTTACAACCAATGCAACGTTCTTCACCATTCTCATAGCGACGTAAGGCATGTAAACCCCGGAAACGAGCAGACTGTGGTGTTTTTTCTTCTGGATATTGAATGGTAATTTTTGGCTTAAAGAGATAACGACCAGTAATAGACATACCAGTCAAAATATCTTTGAGCATTAAGCTATCGAGGAATTGGGAAATCTTCTTAAACATGATTGGTCAACTTATTTCCAAATATTCCATGGGGAAACAACCCACGCACCAACGACAACCACCCAAAAAACACAGATGGGAATAAAGATCTTCCAGCCTAAACGCATGATCTGGTCATAACGGTAACGTGGCAAAGTAGCGCGCAACCAAATTACGCAAGACAGAAGAATAAAAGTCTTCGCAAATAACCAGAAGAACCCAGGGATATCGCGCAGAATAGGTAAATCAACAATTGGCAACCAGCCCCCTAAGAACATGGTTGATGCCAAAGCTGCAATGAGAATCATATTGGCGTACTCAGCCAAAAAGAACATGGCATAAGCCATTCCAGAGTACTCCACCATATGACCGGCAACAATTTCAGATTCACCTTCAACTACGTCAAATGGATGGCGGTTGGTTTCGGCTACACCAGAAATAAAGTAAATCAAAAACATCGGGAGTAAGGGTAGCCAATTCCAAGAAAGGAAATTCAAACCAATGCTAGCAAAGTAACCCTGCTCTTGCGAGGCAACAATCGTACTTAAATTTAAAGAGCCAGAAGTCAGTAGCACAGTAACCAAAGCAAATCCCATGGCGATCTCATAAGAAATCATTTGTGCTGAAGCGCGCATCGCACCAAGGAATGGGTATTTAGAGTTGGATGACCAGCCTGCCAAAATAACCCCGTAGACACCAATAGAGGTGATTGCCATTACGTAGAGTAAGCCAGCATTGACATCAGCTAAGACCATTTTTGCCTGAAATGGGATCACAGCCCAGGCAGCAAAGGCAGGCATGATCACCATTACTGGAGCAATCACATAGAGCACTTTGCTTGCTCGCGCTGGAGCAATGATTTCCTTCATCAATAACTTCAAGGCATCTGCAATTGGCTGCAACAATCCCAAGGGACCAACGCGATTTGGCCCAAGACGTATGTGCATCCAGCCAATTAACTTACGCTCCCAAAGCGTTAAGTAGGCAACTGCGCCAAACATGGGTAAAACAATAATGACAATACGCACTAAAGCCCAAACCAATGGCCAAAAGGATCCAAAGATGGCTTCGCCGTGGCTTGTTACGAGGTTCAAGAAATTATCCATCTTGCCCCCTACACCTTACTCACAGTTAATGGACCGAACATGGATCCCAATTTAGTGCTAGCTAAAGTACCAGCAGAAACTCTGATAGCCCCGCTGGCTAAATTTACTTCCAAAGTCGCTGGTAGATCTACGGACTGACTATCTTGAGTCACACGTACAAGGTCGCCCTCTTTTAAACCCAGCTCACTAAATAGTTGCTGCCCAAATCCGACTTGGTTACCACGCTTAGCATCGCGCGTTAATTGCAATGCTGGTGCACGGCGAACAATTTGATCTCCGCCATAAATATTGACGTCTGTCACGCGCTCT
>JBFZCO010000037.1:0-18547 GCA_041307885.1 Burkholderiales bacterium
TTAATGAGGGCCTGGATGCTTATGTCCTTAAGCCGATAGTTGCTGGATATCGCTTTATTCTTCCCGAGATTATCAGGGATGGAATTTACAACTTTTTTGCTAATTACAGCGATATTTACACTGCCTTGCAAAATTTACTTCAGGGAAATCCTGGTCTAGCCTTTAATGATCTAATGCGCGTGGTAGTCAATACGACTATGGGTTTAGGGGGATTTATTGACTTAGCAACCCCTGGCGGCCTTGAAAAGCATAAAGAAGACTGGGGTCAAACCTTTGGGGTTTGGGGAGTTCCAGCAGGCCCCTATGTCGTTTTACCATTTTTTGGACCGAGCAATGTTCGCGATACTTTCGGAACGGTGGCAGATATTGAGTCCGATTATCTATTTACCTACGTAAAGAATATTGGCGTGCGTAATAGTGTTACAGGCTTGAGAATCATTAATGGGCGCAATACTTACTATGAGGCGGGAGACTTACTAGATGTCGCCGCTATAGATAAGTACAGTTTTATGCGGGATGCCTATATTCAAAGACGCCAGTATCAGATTGATGAGGGTCGTGAAGATACGCCAGTTTTGGTGCCACCCTATCAAAATCCCTACGAATAAGTATTTATATAAAGGGCTAAAATCAAACCCTGAAAATCGAATGCTTAAAAATTGGGGCAAAGGTCTTATGAAGAGTAATAAAACTATTCTGCAATATTGTTTTGCATCGCTCACAAGCTTATTGGTTTGCTTTAGTGCGTTTGCGCAGACTGTCGATACATCAACGCCTGATGGTCTCATCAAATCAGTAGTAACTGAGGTGATGGCTTCAGTTAAAGCCGACCCTGAAATTCAAAAGGGTAATATCCCACGAGTAGTGGATTTGGTTGAAAAGAAGATCCTCCCACATACTGATATGCGCCGCACTACAGAAATGGCGATGGGTCCAAACTGGAAAAAAGCCACCCCTGAACAACAGGCCCAACTCACTGGCGAATTCAAAAATTTATTAATCAGAACTTATTCTGGCGCATTAAGTCAACTGCGTGATCAGACCATTCAATTTAAGCCTTTACGTGCAGCGCCAGATGATAAAGAAGTGATTGTGAAGACGGTTGTAATTGGTCGAGGTGATCCAGTTGCGCTGGACTATCGTTTGGAAAAAACGGCGACTGGCTGGAAAGTCTACGACATGAACATCATGGGTGTGTGGTTGATTGAGGCTTATCGCAATCAGTTCTCCAATCAAATTAGTCAGAATGGTATTGAGGGCTTAGTAAAGTTCTTGCAAGAACGCAATAAACAATTAGCTGCTGCAAAACCTACAAACTAAAAATGCCGTTTTCATTACCTATTTCTGTTACGCAAGATAATGTTTTGCAGTTAGAAAAGGATGGCCTATTCAATTTGGCCGCACTAACTACGGTTGATTGTGGGCGTTTGCAAGATTTTGATTCCACTGTATTGACAGTCTTATTAGCATGGCAAAAAAATCTACAAGCTAATAATCAGCAACTAGTTGTTATTAATGCCCCCGAAAAACTAAAAGTACTTGCTGGTGTTTATGGCGTTGCTGCTCTGCTTGGCTTGTCGTAGCATGCATTGCGCAATTTCGATTAAAAACATATCTAAAAATTACGGCGCTCTTCAGGCCTTAGATGATATTTCTCTTTCAATAGAGCAAGGTGAGTTTTTTGGTTTGCTTGGGCCTAATGGCGCAGGAAAAACTACTCTGATTTCTATTTTGGCCGGCTTAGTTACCGCCGATCATGGGCACGCTGCCATTATGGGGGCTGATGTGCAAAATCATTTTCGCGATGCCCGCCGTATGTTGGGCGTCGTCCCTCAAGAATTAGTATTTGATCCTTTCTTTACTGTCAGAGAAACTTTGCAGTTTCAGTCTGGATATTTTGGTATTCGTAATAACGATGCATGGATTGATGAGATTATGGATAACCTGGATCTCACAAATAAGGCCGATAGCAATATGCGCTCGTTATCAGGCGGCATGAAGCGACGTGTATTGGTGGCACAAGCTTTGGTACATAGACCACCTGTGATTATTTTAGATGAACCTACCGCTGGTGTTGATGTGGAATTGCGTCAATCACTTTGGCAATTTATAAGTCGACTAAATCAAGATGGTCATACGATTGTATTGACGACACATTACCTTGAAGAAGCAGAGGCACTCTGCCAGCGTATTGCGATGCTTAAGCAAGGAAAAATTGTTGCTTTAGATACCACCATGAATTTATTGAGTCAGTATGGTTCAGTGAAAAAGAATGGTGAAGGTAAAGCTGACCTTGAAGATGTATTTGTAAACATCATGTCTGGCAGTGCCTTATGAAGCCCACCTTCAATAAGCTTCCTATCGCTTATGGCAGTGGCTTCCCTACTTTGCTACGCAAGGAAGTCAAGCGATTCTATAAAGTCGCTTTTCAGACGGTTGCAGCTCCCGTACTAACGGCCGTGTTGTATCTGATGATTTTTGGACATGTGCTTGAAGGTAAAGAAGTCTATGGACGTCTGAACTACACCGCATTTCTTATTCCTGGTTTGGTCATGATGAGTGTGCTTCAGAACGCTTTTGCAAATACCTCTTCTTCACTGATTCAATCTAAGGTAACCGGTAACTTGGTATTTGTTTTGTTGGCACCATTTAGTCATATGGAGTTTTATGCTGCTTATGTTTTGGCTGCGGTGTTTCGAGGAGTGGTTGTAGGTTTGGGCGTATTGTTAATCACCGTATGGTTTGCTGCCCCCTCCTTTGAATATCCCTTATGGATTCTGGTATTTGCACTTTTGGGCGCGGCCATTTTAGGAAGTATGGGTTTGATTGCTGGTATTTGGGCTGATAAATATGATCAGTTAGCAGCCTTTCAGAACTTCATCATCATGCCAGCTACGATGCTATCCGGTGTTTTCTACTCCATTCATTCTTTGCCAGACTCATGGCAAACAGTCTCTCATTTCAATCCATTCTTTTACATGATTGATGGATTTCGCTATGGCTTCTTTGGTGTATCTGACATCTCACCTTGGAGCAGTTTGGGAATTGTGCTTTGCTTTTTTATCTTGGTTTCAGCTATTGCTCTGAACCTATTGAAAAAAGGCTATAAGTTAAGAGGTTAGTTGCCTGTTTCATTGCGGCGATTATTAAGTGAATACATTATTAGGAATGAGGAGATTGTGATGCTACCGACGCCAGAGCAAATTGAGACCTATATCAAACAGGGAATAGACTGTACTCATATTAGTGTTGAAGGGGATGGTCAACACTTTTTTGCAACCATTGTGAGCCCACAATTTGAGGGTAAGCGCTTGATACAACGACACCAATTGGTCTATGGCGCAATGGGTGATCGTATGAAGGCTGAAGTGCATGCCTTATCTATCAAAGCATTTACGCCTGAAGAGTTTGCAAAAACCCCAACTAATTAAAATACAGCATTAGTTTTTACTGGAATTGATTCATGGATAAATTACGAATGGTTGGTGGCACCCCCCTTAAGGGAGAGGTTTTGATAGCCGGTGCCAAGAATGCAGCCTTACCCATTCTATGTGCCTGTCTACTAACTGATCAGCCAATTACCTTGCGCAATGTGCCTGATTTACAAGATGTGCGCACCATGCTCAAACTGTTGCAAGAAATAGGCGTGACAGTGCGCTTTCCTGATGAGAAGAATCGCAATCATCTAGTCCTCAATGCAGGCAATATTAAAAGCTCAGAAGCGACTTATGAGATGGTCAAAACTATGCGCGCTTCTATTTTGGTGCTAGGCCCTTTACTTGCCAGAATGCACAGCGCCAAAGTTTCCTTGCCAGGTGGTTGCGCAATTGGCGCTCGCCCAGTGGATCAGCATATTAAAGGTCTCAAGGCAATGGGGGCCACGATCAAAATTAAGAGTGGCTATATTCAGGCTGAGATAAAGCCACCACTAGAGCGCTTGAAAGGCGCATCAATCTTGACGGATATGATTACGGTCACTGGCACAGAAAATTTGCTCATGGCAGCCACCTTGGCTTCAGGTACTACCATTTTAGAGAACGCTGCACGTGAACCAGAAGTAGGCGATTTGGCTGAATTGCTAGTGAAGATGGGTGCAAAAATCACTGGCATTGGTACAGATCGTTTAGTGATCGAAGGCGTTGATCAGTTACATGGCGCAGAACATGCAGTGATTGCTGATCGTATCGAAGCGGGTACTTTTTTATGCGCAGTAGCTGCGACAGGCGGAGAAGTGCTTATTAAAGACTGTCGACCAGATACCTTAGATGCGGTGATGGTAAAGCTGAGAGAGGCAGGCTTAGAAATGGAAGTGGGGTCCGATTGGATTAAGGCATCCATGAAGGGGCGCCCTAAAGCGGTGAGCTTTCGCACTTCAGAATATCCAGCTTTTCCAACTGATATGCAAGCTCAATTGATGGCTGTAAATGCCATTGCGCAGGGTAATGCCACCATTACCGAAACAATTTTTGAAAATCGCTTTATGCATGTTCAGGAGATGAATCGCCTAGGGGCTGATATTGCTATTGAAGGCAATACTGCCATTGCGCAGGGGGTAGAAAAGCTGTCTGGAGCGATTGTGATGGCTACCGATTTGCGTGCTTCTGCTAGCCTGGTGATTGCTGGCTTAGCAGCGCAGGGTGAAACACAGGTAGACCGTATTTATCATTTAGACCGTGGCTATGACCGCATGGAGCAGAAGTTAACCCTCTTAGGGGCTCATATTGAGCGAATCAAGTAAGCCTGATAGATAATTAGTCTATGAAGTTAACTTTAGCCCTCTCGAAGGGGCGCATCTTCGAGGAAACCGCTGAGATCTTATCTAAGATCGGCATTCGTCCGCTTGAGGATCCTGAAAAGTCACGCAAACTCATTATTGAGACATCTAATCCCGAAGTACGTTTAATTATTGTTCGCGCTTCGGATGTGCCAACTTATGTTCAATTTGGAGGTGCCGACTTTGGAGTTGCTGGCTTAGATGTTCTGATGGAGAACGGCACCGAGGGTTTATATATCCCATTCGATTTAGATATTGCTAAATGCAGGATGTCTGTTGCTGTCAAAGAAGGCTTTGATTACGCAGCAGCAGTTAAGCAGGGCTCTCGTCTTAAGGTGGCGACTAAGTATGTCAATTGCGCTCGCGAACACTTTGCTAATAAAGGGGTGCATATCGACACCATACATTTATATGGTTCGATGGAATTGGCTCCTTTAGTCGGTTTAGCTGACGCGATTGTTGATCTAGTGTCTACAGGAAATACCTTACGCGCTAATGGGCTGGTTGAGGTTGAGTCAATTGCTGATATCAGTGCACGCTTGGTTGTAAATCAAGCTTCCTATAAGCGTAAGCGTACGCAATTACAACCCTTTTTTGAGTTGCTAAAGTAAAAAGAATATTCACATGGCTGCGGTAAAAATAAAGCGCCTTGATAGCAAGGATGTTGGGTTTAGGGAAATCCTTCTCTCTAGCCTTTCTTTGCCGAGCGCAGATGATGATGCAATTGATGCTGCGGTAATCAATATTTTGACGCAGGTGAAAACTCAAGGCGATGTGGCTGTACTAGATTTTACAAAGCAGTTCGATCGACTCAATATTGCCTCGGTTTCTGAATTAGAAATTTCTCGTGAAGCATTAAAAAATGCGTACGAAGGCTTATCTACCGAGCAAAAAAATGCTTTAGATATTGCTGCACAACGCGTTCGCGCGTATCACGAGAAGCAAAAGATCGAAGCGGGGTGCCACTCTTGGGAATATGAGGAGGCTGATGGTACGCGTTTAGGTCAAAAGGTAACCGCATTAGATCGCGTGGGAATTTATGTCCCTGGTGGTAAGGCTGCTTATCCATCTTCAGTATTAATGAATGCAATTCCAGCAAAAGTTGCCGGAGTCAGCGAAGTGATCATGGTAGTACCTACTCCTGATGGCGCGCGCAATCCATTAGTCCTTGCGGCTGCTTACCTCTCGGGTGTAGACCGAGTCTTTACGATCGGTGGTGCTCAGGCAGTAGGCGCCTTGGCTTATGGAACTAAAACCATTCCTGCGGTAGATAAAATTGTTGGTCCTGGTAATGCATATGTGGCTGCAGCCAAGCGCAGAGTGTTTGGTACAGTCGGCATTGACATGATTGCTGGACCATCTGAAATTTTAGTATTGTGTGATGGCTCAAGTAATCCTGATTGGATTGCAATGGATTTATTTTCTCAAGCTGAGCATGATGAGTTAGCGCAATCTATTTTGCTTTGCCCTGATGAGAAGTTTATCGATCAAGTCCAGGCTAGCATCAATCTATTGTTACCAGAGATGCCAAGAAAAGCAGTGATTGAAGAATCGCTTACCAATCGTGCATTATTGATTCAGGTACAAGATATGAATGAGGCATGTGAAATTGCAAACGCTATCGCTGCAGAACATTTAGAAATTTGTGCGGTAGACCCACGTCATTGGGCAGAGCAAATCCGCCATGCAGGCGCAATTTTTATGGGCAATTACACTAGCGAGTCATTAGGTGACTATTGCGCTGGACCAAATCACGTACTACCAACAGCACGCACGGCACGCTTCTCATCCCCGCTAGGTGTTTATGACTTTATTAAACGCTCAAGCATGATCGAGGTAAGCGAAGCAGGTGCGCAAACTTTGGGTATGGTAGCAAGCACTCTTGCGCATGGTGAGGGATTGCAGGCGCACGCCCGTGCTGCTGAAATGCGCCTTAAAAAATAAACGCGCTATAAAATTTCTTTAAGTGTTGCTACGAGTTCATTGCTTTGCTCGTCAGTACCGATCGTAATGCGTAGGTATTCCTCAATGCGGGCTGACTTAAAATGGCGCACGATAATGCCTCTATCGCGTAGTAATTGATATAGTTTTTCACCAGCATGCTTGGGGTGGCGCGTAAGAATAAAGTTTGCAGTTGATGGCAAAGTTTCAAAGCCAAGAGATGCTAATTCTCTGACTAAGCGCTCGCGGGTTTGAATCACTTTCTCAGTTGTGGCCTCGAGGTGCGCTTGATCTTCAATGGCGGCGATTGCACCTGCTTGGGCTAAGCGACCTAAAGGATAGGAGTTAAAACTATTTTTTACTCGTTCTAAGCCTTCAATTAAGCTGGGGTGGCCAACTGCAAAACCAACCCGTAATCCAGCTAGGGCGCGAGATTTTGAAAGGGTGTGCACTACTAGTAAATTCTCAGGGCATGTAACGCCCCGAAGTAGGGGGATACAAGATTGCGTGCCGTAATCTACATATGCCTCATCAACCACCACTACAGAATCGATATTATTTTTGAGTAGCGTTTCAATATCAGAGCGGGGAATGGCTCTCCCGGTCGGGGCATTGGGGTTGGGAAAAATAACCCCACCATTAGGGATTTTGAAGTCGCTAATCTGAATCTCAAACTGAGGACCCAAAGCAACAGTTTGATATTCAATTCCAAAAAGCTTGCAATACACGGGGTAAAAGCTATAAGTAATGTCTGGAAATTGAACCGGCTTTGCTTGCTTTAGAAGGCCCAGAAAGACGTGGGCTAGAACTTCATCAGAACCGTTGCCTAAAAACACCTGTTTTGGGTCTAGCCCGTGTAATTTAGCGATCGCTTTTTTTAGGTCTAATCCTTCAGGGTCTGGGTAAAGCCTCAAATTCTCATTATTTTGCTCGCTAATAGCTGCCAGCGCCTTGGGGGAGGGACCATATGGACTTTCATTTGTGTTGAGTTTTACCAGCCGCTCCATTTGCGGTTGCTCCCCAGGGATATATGGGGTGAGGGTTTGAACAACGGGGCTCCAAAAGCGGCTCATGTGGGACTCTAGTCAAAAATCATGAAAATTAATCAATGTCAGCAAACAAAGAGGCAAAGTCAGCATTTGTATCTGTATTAGGAATGATATTATGAGGCTTCAATCAACACTTCGCCTCGCGGCGCAATGAAGCATGCGGCAAGCCGACGTCACCCGAAACACTTCGGAAACCAAAATTCAAATTGCTATCAATTTAGATGGCACAGGGAAAGCTGAGCTGGCCTCTGGCGTTCCTTTTTTAGATCATATGCTCGATCAAATTGCCCGTCACGGCATGATTGACCTAAAAGTAGTTGCTCAGGGGGATACCCATATTGATGATCATCACACTGTTGAAGATGTGGGCATCACATTAGGTCAGGCATTCGCGAAAGCAGTAGGTGATAAAGCAGGGATCACTCGCTATGGTCATGCTTATGTTCCCTTGGATGAAACCTTATCTCGCGTCGTAATTGATTTCTCTGGGCGTCCTGGTTTGGAATTTAATGTCCCCTTTACACGTGCACGAGTTGGTGATTTTGATGTGGATCTGAGTATTGAGTTCTTTCGCGGTTTTGTGAATCATGCTGGAGTAACTCTGCACATCGATAATTTACGTGGCATTAATGCCCACCATCAGATTGAAACGGTATTCAAAGCGTTTGGCCGGGCCTTACGTATGGCTCTAGAGCTTGATCCGCGTGCTTCCGGTGTTGTTCCATCCACTAAGGGCAGTCTTTAATCTAAAAAAGCTTCTATTGCTAGATAGAAGATAGACGACCCCCTAAAAACTTCATCGCATAGGTCGCCAGTTGGCTAAAACAATTGCTATCGTCGATTATGGAATGGGCAATTTACGTTCTGTATATCAGGCCTTTCATCATGTGGCGCCTGACGTGGAAGTATTAATTGCCCGCAAACCCGAGGAAATTTTTGCTGCTGAACGAGTAGTACTACCAGGTCAAGGTGCCATGCCTGACTGTATGAAGCATTTAGAAGAGTCTGGCTTGCTTGATGCTTTATTGGATGCTGCAAAAAATAAACCCTTGCTAGGAGTTTGCGTAGGCGAGCAAATGTTATTTGATCAAAGCGCGGAAGTCCGAGCAAACGCTAATGCAGCATGGACCCCTTGTTTAGGCTTAATTCCAGGGGTGGTTCGGCGATTTGAGTTGGCCGGCAGATTGCAGCCAGATGGATCTGCTTATAAAGTTCCCCATATGGGCTGGAATCAGGTGCGTCAAGATAGGGGGCACCCGATTTGGGATGGTATTCCTGATATGACCAGCTTTTATTTTGTTCACAGCTATTACGTTGTGCCGCAACGCCAGGAAGATATTGTTGGCTCTACTGAGTATGGCGACTGGTTTACTTCTGCTGTAGCAAGGGATAATATTTTTGCAACCCAGTTTCATCCAGAAAAGAGTGCAGAATACGGATTAAAGCTTTATAAAAATTTTGTTTCTTGGCAACCTTAATATTCTCTAACGTACTACTATGCTGCTGATTCCCGCGATTGATTTAAAAGACGGTCACTGTGTTCGACTTGAGCAGGGTGATATGGATAGGGCCACGGTTTTTTCTGAAGACCCAGGCGCAATGGCAGCGCATTGGATCAGTAAAGGTGCGCGACGCTTACATTTGGTTGATCTAAATGGTGCGTTTGCTGGGAAGCTCAAGAATGAGTCTGCAATCAAATCTATTCTCAAAGCGGTTGGTGATGAGATTCCAGTTCAGCTTGGTGGTGGTATTCGTGATTTAGAAACGATTGAGCGCTTGTTAGATGATGGCATTAGTACCGTCATTATTGGTACTGCTGCCGTCAAGAGTCCTGGATTTGTTCAGGATGCCTGCACCGCTTTTCCGGGCCACATTATGGTTGGATTAGATGCGCGCGATGGCAAAGTTGCTACCGATGGATGGAGCAAAATTACTGGACATGAAGTCATTGACCTTGCTAAGAAATTTGAAGGTTATGGTGTTGAGGCAATCATTTATACCGATATTGGCAGGGATGGCATGCTAAAGGGGGTCAATATGGATGCGACCGTGAAATTAGCGCAAGCAATTCGTATCCCAGTAATCGCAAGCGGGGGCTTATCCAGCAATCAGGATATTGAAGCACTTTGCGCTGCAGAGGAAGAGGGTGTAATGGGTGTCATCGCTGGCCGCTCTATTTATGCAGGTGATCTCGATTTAACTGCAGCACAAAAATATGCTGATGAGTTAACCCAAAAATTCGCAAAAAAAATTATCTAAAGTGATTACCTGTGCTTACTAAGCGAATTATTCCCTGCCTTGATGTAACGGCAGGACGTGTGGTTAAAGGTGTGAACTTTGTTGGCTTGCGGGACGCTGGTGATCCAGTGGAAATTGCCAAACGCTATGACACTCAAGGCGCTGATGAGCTTACTTTCTTAGATATTACTGCGACCTCTGATGGTCGCGATCTTATATTGCATATTATTGAAGATGTTGCCTCTCAAGTATTTATCCCTTTAACGGTTGGAGGCGGGGTACGCGTGGTAGCGGATGTGCGACGCTTACTTAATGCTGGAGCTGATAAAGTCAGCATGAATTCTTCCGCAGTTGCTAATCCAGATTTAGTAACGGATGCTGCTGCGTACTATGGCTCTCAATGTATTGTTGTTGCCATCGATGCGAAAAAAACTGAGTCCGGAAATTGGGAAGTATTTACGCATGGGGGGCGCACTGCAACGGGTATCGATGTCATTGCGTGGGCTTCTGAAGTCGCCAAGCGAGGCGCAGGTGAAATACTACTGACCAGTATGAATCGCGATGGTAGCAAAGATGGTTTTGATCTAGAGTTAACTGCTGCTGTCAGTGACGCCGTGAGTGTGCCCGTAATTGCTTCTGGTGGCGTTGGTAATTTACAGCACTTAGTTGATGGTATTACCAAAGGCCATGCAGATGCAGTTCTGGCTGCGAGTATTTTCCACTACGGTGAATTTACTGTTGGTCAGGCAAAAGAATTTATGGCAAGCCAAGGTATTCCAGTTCGAATTTAGATGCAATCAATTTATTTTTAAGAAGATGACCATGAGCTCATTCACCCCAATTGAATCCTTAAAGGCTGGTCCATGGCTTGAAGCTATTACTTGGAATGAGCAAGGTTTAGTTCCAGTTATCGCTCAAGAGGTGGGTAGCAATGATGTTTTGATGATGGCCTGGATGAACCGTGATGCTTTGTTAGCTAGTTTGCGCTTAGGGGAGGCGGTATATTGGACGCGCTCAAGGCAAAAGCTGTGGCATAAGGGAGAAGAGTCTGGTCACACGCAAAAAATAAAAGAAATTCGTCTTGACTGTGATGGCGATACTATTCTCTTAAAGGTGGAGCAAAAAGATGGAATCGCTTGCCATACAGGCGAGCATAGTTGTTTCTTTCAGCGGTGGGATTCAGCTACATCCAGCTGGGTTGATGAATCTTTAGGCCATAAATAAACACTCAGCAATAAAAGACATAAAATTAACGCATGACAAGCTCAACAAACACCTCAGCCTCTAGGGACTCTGCATTGGCTAAGTTAGCCGATATCGTAGACCAACGACGTGAGACTTTTAAGGCTGGTCAGGCAGATCCCAAGACTTCTTACACCGCTTTATTGTTCTCTAAGGGCGATGATGGGATCTTGAAGAAAATTGGCGAGGAAGCCACTGAGGCAGTGATGGCGGCAAAGGATGCGCGCAATGCTAACTTAGCCCCAGAACAACAAAAACTACTGATTGGCGAGATGGCTGACCTTTGGTTTCATTGTTTAATAGCTTTATCTCAATTTGATTTACGCCCAGAAGATGTGATTTTGGAGCTCGAGCGCCGTTTGGGCACTTCAGGGATTGAAGAAAAAGCAGCTAGAAAAGCTGTTGGTAAGGAGTAATTCATGTCTCAGGATCCAAATTGCTTGTTTTGTAAGATTTCTCAAGGCTTAATTCCGTCCCAAAAGGTATATGAAGACGACGAAATTTATGCTTTTAAGGACATTAATCCTGCTGCGCCAGTGCATTTCTTGATGGTCCCCAAAAAACATATTCCCATGCTGGCATCTGTAGATAGCGTGGATGCGCCATTGCTAGGTAGAATGATGGTGTTAGCACCACGTCTTGCCAAAGAACAAGGTTGCCGTCCCGGAAAAGAGGGCGGCTTCAGGTTAATGGTAAATAATGGTGAAGATGGAGGGCAGGAAGTTTATCACTTGCATTTGCACGTGATGGGCGGACCGCGCCCCTGGAAAAAATAGTCCAAGGAGATTGAAGATGGGTTCATTTAGTATTTGGCATTGGTTAATTGTTCTAGTGATCGTGATGTTGGTATTTGGTACCAAAAAATTGCGTAACATGGGCTCAGACCTAGGTGGCGCTGTTAAGGGCTTTAAGGATGGTATGAAAACTTCTGAAGCAAGTGAAGAGCCAAAAGAGCAGATTGTGCAAACTGCATCAGCAGCTGCAGATAAAACTGTTGATGTGCAAGCTAAAGACTTGAACAAGTAATTGCTCATTTTGATGCAGACAGCCCAAGCATTTAAATATGCATCGCACCTTTCATGATTGATCTTGGTGTTTCTAAACTTGCGCTAATTGCCGTTGTTGCGTTAGTAGTTGTTGGGCCAGATCGTTTGCCTAAAGTTGCACGCATGGCAGGCAATCTATTTGGTCGTGCGCAACGCTACATGGCAGATGTGAAATCCGAAGTTAGTCGCCAAATGGAAGTTGAAGAGTTTAAGAAACTACGCGAAGATAGTATGTCCGCATTTAAGGATGTGGAGAACAGCATCCAATCGACAGTGCAAGAGGCTGAAGCCAACTTAAGTGACCAAGCCGATATTAATCAAAATATGTTTGAGCGAGCGCCTTTAGATGAAAAAGAGGTGCTCAGTAAATCATTGCGTCAAGGACGTAAGAGTTGGGGAGTAAGGCGGGCAGCGAGACCAGTCTGGTTTAAACGCTCTACGGGTATGCGTACGAGAGTGCAATCAGGTGCAGCACGCATGAAGCGTTTTCATCACAGCGCTAATCAATAAATAAATATCAGTAAAAGATAAGTTGTACGACTTCAGTAAATTAAAACAAAATCATAATGACGCAAGATAACTCAACTAGTGACTCTGGTTTGCAAGAATCCTTCTTGTCGCATTTGTATGAGTTGCGTGATCGCATCATTAAGTCAGTAATAGCAATCATCATTGTGTTTGTAAGCTTGGTATATTGGGCTCCTGATATATTTCATTTGTTCTCGCAACCACTTCTCAATGCATTGCCTTCTGGCGGAAAAATGATTGTGACTGATGTGACTGGTTCATTCTTTGTGCCAATGAAAGTCACCATGTTGGTTGCATTCTTGATCGCACTACCTGTGGTGATGTATCAACTTTGGGCTTTTATAGCGCCCGGACTTTATCAGCATGAGCGTAAATTAATTATCCCGCTGGTGGTGAGTAGCTATAGCCTCTTTATTTTTGGAATGGCATTTGCCTACTTCTTAGTCTTTCCAACAGTATTTGAATTCATGGCGAGTTACAACGCTCCTCTGGGGGCAGAGATGTCGACAGATATCGACAAGTATCTCGGCTTTGCTATGAATACCTTTTTAGCTTTTGGGATTACCTTTGAAGTCCCAGTTGTGGTTGTGGTTCTGGTACGTATGGGAATAGTGCCTCTTGCTAAGCTTAAAGAGATTCGTCCTTATGTCATTGTTGGTGCATTTGTGATTGCAGCCATTGTGACACCACCCGATGTACTTTCACAGTTGTTGCTTGCCATTCCTATGACCTTGTTGTACGAGCTAGGCCTTTTTATCGCACGATTTTATGCACCAAAACCATCCGATGATGAAGTGGATGCGAGCGATTCAGCACCCAAAGATCCGACTTCTCAAGCTAGCGCCTGATTTTGTGAGAATGTGGCATCAAGCCATTCGGTAACTCGATCAAACCGATAACGTCGTTGTCTTAAGTTACCCTCTAAATTGAATTGCGTACCTGCAAATGCTTTTCCAGCTGCCAATAGCGCGCGTCGTTGTTGTGTTGTATCAATCTGAATAAGTCTCGGTAGTATCTTGGGTAATTCGTAACGAATATCCACGACCACACAATGTTCATGCTGTAACTGACCAACATCGCATAGCAGCAACTCTGCTTTACTCAGATGAAACTGATTGGCAATAATGATTCTGTGGCATAGCAAGATCCATTCTTGGTCTAATTTATATTCCGCATGATGGTTTAAAGCTTTTTCAGCAAAAATTGCTAATGCATGCCAATCATTATTTTTGGGATCAGAAACATTTTCTAAAATTTTCCCAAGCAGCTCTCTTGCCTCTGGAACATCTTGTTGTTGCGCTTGCCAAATCCAATAGGAGGCCTGTAGTCCGCGAACTTTTTCTTCTACTCGTTCACGCTTGCGCCAGAGGTTTGCGCCACGGCGAAATTGCGCTTGCGGATGACCTAAGTCTGCTGCACGATCAAAGCAGCGATCACTTTCAACAGCGCTATAGCCAGAGAACTGTGGTCGACGATATATTTCCCCTAGGGCGAACCAAGCATCACGATTGCCATCTTTAGCGGCTAACTCTAACCAATATGCAGCCTTTTTGAGTGAGGCATTCGATTTGCTATTGGCATCTTGTACTTGACCATCTAATTGCGCTAATTTCAAGCCTAAGGTCAACTTGGCAATCGTGAGACCTAGCTCTGCAGCTTGAAGCAAAGCAGGCTCATTCTGATCCGATGTCCATGCGCTCCATAGAGAAGAGAGTGCCTCATCTTTCGGTTGCAAGCGGATGAGAAGCTCTTTGGCAGAATTGGTAAATGGTGTATCCGATTCAACTAAATTCACTAAAAATTGTTTGGCACTATTTTTGAGTGTCTTAAAATCATTCTCACCCTCTTGTTTGGTGAGCCATTCTTGAAGATCTGTTTGTAAATCTTTGTGATTGGGGTCTAGCAACATTTGTGCAAGTTGCCACTGGGCCTCACAACTTTTGGAAATATTCAGATTCGCTAATTGCCAAAATGAATTCCACCCAAATGAAAACCCAGGAGAATTGAAGGTTGAGCTCAAAGGCACTGCAGAGATTTGCTCGAGGATATGCACTATCTCTGGTTCAGGATGTTGGTCCTCGGTATTTTTAGCTTTACTTGAGCTTGGTTCGTTAACTCTTTGATTTTGAATGGATAAATACGATTTCTCTAACCAAATCAGGGCATTAGCAGGTTGAATCGGAGTTTTAAATGCCCCAGTTAAATAGGCCGAAGCTAAATTTTGTTGCGCTGATACATCACCAATTCGGGCAGATTGGAGGATTTTTAGAAATTCGCGGCTTGCCATATGACAATTTTGGCATCTGAGGCCTCAAAAAGACAGAAATCAAAGACCTTGTTGCCGTGATACAACGAAGAAAGCCAAAAAACTGCTTTTTGACAAGCAAAAAGAGCTCCTAAATACCCTGACCCCCAGTCTGGACGAGCAAAACAAGCAAAATTCATAGGTCCCAGTTTTATTCGGGCATTACTTTCAATTTATGGAGATTTAAAGAATGAAAAAATCGCTATTAGCAGTTGCAGCAATGACAGCATTTGCTGGCGCTGCGCAAGCTCAGTCCAGCGTTACTGTTTACGGTATCTTGGATATGGGTTACATCGGTGGTAACCAAACTGGTTCTGTGCGTAACACACAGAAGGCTACTTACAACTCATTTGGTGAGTCTGCAGAGTCTACAAGCCGTATTGGTTTCAAAGGTACTGAAGACATGGGCGGCGGTACTAAGGCCTTCTTCACACTTGAATATCAATTGACACCACAAGGCGTTCAGGTTCTTGGTGCAAACCGTCAAACCTTCATCGGTATGAGCAAGTCTGGTTTAGGTCAGTTCGCAGTTGGTACACAGTACACACCAATCCACACAGCGATTGGTCAAACTTCTGCTGGTCAGCAAAACAACATGGTTGGTGACGTAATCTACCCAATCCCAACAAACAATAACGGTAACCGTGGTACAGGCGTTGGTACAAACGATGCACAAGGTTTGACTTCTGCTTACACAATCCGTACAGCTAACACATTGAGCGTTCAGTCTGAGAACATGAAGGGCTTCGTAGGTAAGGCTTTCTACACATTGAACAACAGCAATACTACTGAAACTGGTCCTTACTCTGTTCCAGGTGGTTCTACAAACGGTGGTTCTACTAATGACAGCGGTTGGGGTATTGGCTTGAACTACACATGGCAGAAATTGTTGGTAACAGCAAACTTCCAGTCACTCAAGAGCACTGACCCATACGGCACAACTACTTCAGCAGCTGGTGTTCCTACTTACACTCCTGCTAACGCAGTGTGGTCTGGATCTGCTGGTGGTACAAACGTTAAAGATAACCAGTACTACATCGCTGCAACTTATGACTTCGGCATCTTGAAGGCATACGCTCAGTTCATCAACCGTAAAGCTACTGCAACTCAAGACGCTAACTACTTCTTGAACCGTAATGCTCAACAAATTGGTGTACGTGGTAACATCACTCCAACTATTGATGCATGGGCTTCTGTAGGTAACGGTAGTGTTGATACATTCGGTCCTAACACACCAAAAGTGAACTTCACTGGCTTCCAGTTGGGTTCAAACTACTACCTCAGCAAGCGTACAAACTTGTATGCAATCTTCGGTCGTACTGGTACTTCAAGCTCAACATTGCCTAATGGCAATAGCTCACAGCCAAGCTTGTCTTCACAGAACTACGCAGTTGGTGTACGTCACTCTTTCTAATTTAACGCTAGCGTAAGCTAGTTACAAATTAGTTTGGTAACAAATTAACCCATCGTGGCAACACGGTGGGTTTTTTTATTGATGTGTTTCTTTATTGTTAACCACTTGATTTACTGCCTACATTGGCACTAGCGTGTTAGTTTTGGTTTTGGCCTTTTGCCAATTTTGATGCTCAGCTTGAGCTCTTTGCCTTTGCGAATAATTGCTGCGCTAACTTCATTACCTGGTTCTTGTTTAGCGACTTGATTAAGAAGTTGCCTCACATCTTTAACGGGTTGATTATTAATGGAAGTTAATACATCCCCAGGTTTTACTCCGCCACGATCGGCTGGCCCACCTTCGAGAACACCAGCAATCAGTACCCCCACGGTATTGCCAGGCAGCCCTAAGGACTGCGCAAGCTCTTTAGAGATATTCTGTGGCTCAACCCCAATCCAACCGCGCGTAACGCTGCCATTCGTCAAGATAGACTCCATGACTTGTTTGGCTAAGTTAGCGGGTATAGCAAAACCAATTCCCATTGAGCCACCATTGTTGGAATAGATTGCAGTATTGATACCAATGAGGTTTCCTCTGGTGTCAATTAGTGCTCCACCAGAATTTCCGGGATTAATAGCGGCATCTGTTTGAATAAAATTTTCAAATGTATTGATGCCAACATGATCTCTACCAAGAGCAGAAACAATGCCTGAGGTCACTGTTTGACCAACGCCGAATGGATTTCCAATAGCGAGCACGACATCGCCCACATGTACCGAGTTCATATCACCAAAGGTGATTGCTTGGGGGAGATTTTTCTGTTCAATCTTTAATACAGCAATATCTGTCTCAGGATCACTGCCGATAAGTTGCGCTTTGACTTTGCGACCATCAGACAGGGCTATATCAATTTCATTGGCATCGCTGATGACATGATGGTTAGTTAGCACAATGCCTTCTGGGCTAACAATGACCCCTGATCCCAAGCTAGAGTGAGGGTCATCCTTAGGTGGTTTATCGCCAAAGAAAAAGTTAAACAAAGGATCACTTGGACTTTGATTCCCATTCTTATTCGTTTTTGAATTGGGCTCAGACTTACTGGTAAAAATATTGACTACCGCTGGCATGGAGCGTTTTACCGCCTCATGGTAAGACCCAGGATTGAGTTGACCATCTGAGCCGGCCTCTTTTAATGAGACTTTTTCAACTAAAGAATGGATTTGGACACCCGTAATCCAGTTTGGCTTAAAAACTGAAATCACAAGCCAGGCCGCCAATAAGACGGTGACGGCTTGTGCAAAAAGTAGCCAAAGACGATTAAGCACGGTGTGATGAACGCATTATTTTTTAAGACTATCGCGAATTTCACGCAAAAGGACAACATCTTCTGGCGTCGGTGGGGTGGCTGGAGGATCCATTGCTCTGACTCGATTGACCATTTTGACCATTTGAAAGATCACAAAAGCGAGCAAGATAAAGTTAATAGAAATGGTAATGAAGTTGCCATAGGCAAAAATAGGGACGCCCGCTTTTTTAAGGGCATCGAAAGTACGGGGTACGCCATCCGGAATGCTGCCTAGGACGAAAAATAGGTTTGTAAAGTCAATATGACCCCCTAAAAGGGTCGAAATGACTGGCATCACAATGTCATTGACTAAAGAGTCAACAATTTTCCCAAAAGCCCCGCCAATAATCACTCCAACAGCCAAATCAATCGCATTGCCCTTGACGGCAAAGTCCCGAAATTCCTTTAAAACAGACATAAATACCTTTCTTTTGATTTAGATGAAGATTATCCCGAGATTAACCCTATAACTTTCTTGCATACCCTACTTTTTACTTTAAAATCTTACCTTTAAGCAATTTCTACCCATAAATGCTCTACCAAGGAATTAAGTAAATGAGTGACAAGCCCAGTATGGATAAGGATCGTCGTAATTGGTTGATCGCTACTTCAGCGGTTGGAGGTGTCGGTGCAGCTGCAGCCATTTACCCATTTGTAGATAGTTTTCAACCCTCTGAGCGCGCAAA
>JBFZCO010000038.1:0-24009 GCA_041307885.1 Burkholderiales bacterium
TTGCTGCCCAAATCCGACTTGGTTACCACGCTTAGCATCGCGCGTTAATTGCAATGCTGGTGCACGGCGAACAATTTGATCTCCGCCATAAATATTGACGTCTGTCACGCGCTCTAAACCGTTAGTAACTGATGCAGCCTGTACGCTTGCAAAACCTTGATTATTGAGAAGCTTGCAGTAATCTTCTGGCAAAGCCTCACCGAGCACCTCTTCAGGCATATTAAATAGGAAGCCATCGAGATTTAATAGGCCGCCTAAGACGCGCAAGACTTTCCATGCTGGGCGGCTATCACCCAAAGGCTTCACAGCAGGCTGAATCGTTTGCGCACGACCTTCAGCATTTACAAAAGTAGATGTAGTCTCTGTATAAGCAGAAATTGGCAGAATGACATCGGCTACCTCTAATAAATCAGCGCTCTGATAAGCACTAAGAGCAATCACAGTATGCGCTTTAGCCAATGCAGCACGAGCTTGCTGGGGGTTTGGAAAATCCAAATCTGGCTCGATGTTCATTAAAAGAACTGCACGGCGATCACCAGAGAGAACAGATTCAATACCAGCGCCATTCGCTTTAACCAAGCTGGCACCAACCGCATTACCGCCCACAGGCAATACACCCAAAGTAGCCCCCGTTTGCGCGGCGATGAACTGAGCCAAAGCATGCAAGCTAGAAGCCTGGGGATGGGCTTGTGCTGCAGAGCCAATCAATACCGCAGTTGCTGTACCAGAGATTAAGCTATCAGCAATCTCTTGGGCTGCAGGTGAAATGGTTGACACAGAAACACCAGCAGGTAAAGATGAAGACTTTGCCTTCGCTACTGCACTTGCAACTTCACTTAAAGCATTGAGCCAATGACTTGGTGCTACTGCAATATTGGATGCTGCAGGGATAAGCCAATCATCACCACCTGAATCAATACGCGAGACTTGTAAACCACGCTTGGTAGCAACACGTAAACGCGCAGCAATTAATGGCTGATCCTGACGTAAAAAGCTGCCAATAATCAAAGCGCGATCAAGTTCGCCCAGTTTAGTAATAGGCATACCCAACCATGGAGCAGATGGAGCCGCTTTGACATCTATTTGACGCAAGCGAGTGTCAATTTGACTTGAGCCCAAGCTGCGAATAATTTTTTGCAAGAGATGTAATTCTTCTGTACTGGAAATTGGGTGCGCCAAAGCACCTACAGCCTCTGGACCATTTTCAGTTGTGATCGTTTTGAGCGATCGCGCAACGTAATCCATGGCAGATTCCCAATCCGTTTCTAACCACTGGCCACCCTGCTTGACCATGGGGGTAGTGATTCGATCTGCACTATTTAAACCTTCGTAAGCAAAACGATCACGGTCGCTAATCCAGCATTCATTAATCGCTTCATTTTCCAGCGCGACAACACGCATTACCTTATTGGATTTAGTTTGTACGGTTGTGTTTGCTCCCAAACTGTCGTGAGGGCTCACTGAACGCTTACGACCCAATTCCCAAGTACGGGCAGCATAGCGGAATGGCTTGCTAGTCAATGCGCCTACCGGGCAAATATCGATCATGTTTCCTGATAACTCTGAATCAATCGTCTGCCCAACAAAGGTAGTAATTTCAGAATGCTCACCGCGATTAACCATACCCAATTCCATGACGCCAGCCACCTCTTGGCCAAAGCGCACACAACGGGTGCAATGAATACAGCGACTCATCTCCTGCATGGAGATCAAAGGGCCTACATTCTTATGAAATACAACGCGCTTCTCTTCTTCATATCGTGAAGTCGATTTGCCGTAACCTACCGCCAAATCTTGCAACTGGCATTCGCCACCTTGATCGCAAATGGGGCAATCCAAGGGATGGTTGATGAGGAGAAACTCCATGACGGAGCGCTGGGCCTCAACTGCTTTAGCTGAATGCGTAAATACTTTCATACCTTGCGTTACAGGAGTAGCGCAGGCTGGTAATGGTTTAGGTGCCTTCTCAACCTCTACCAAACACATACGACAGTTAGCGGCAATAGATAACTTCTTGTGATAGCAAAAATGCGGAATATAAGTCCCAAGCTTATTCGCGGCGTGCATCACCATTGAACCTTGCGGAACTTCTACTACCTTGCCATCTAATTCGATTTCAACCATGCTCACTTTATGATGTCCCGTGCTCAATAACTTATAAAGGTTTCGCAGAATCTAAGCAGCGCTTATGTTCTACGTGGTACGCAAATTCATCCATGTAATGCTTCAACATGCCACGTACTGGCATTGCAGCTGCATCACCCAAAGCACAAATCGTACGACCCTGGATATTTGCAGCTACATCGTTTAGCAAATCCAAGTCCTCTGGTCGACCTTGGCCGTGTTCAATGCGATGAACAATACGCCATAGCCAACCGGTACCCTCACGACATGGAGTGCACTGACCGCATGACTCTTCGTGATAGAAATAAGACAAGCGCTCAAGAGCGCGCACCATACAGCGTGTTTCATTCATGACAATGACGGCACCAGAACCAAGCATCGAACCCGCTTTAGCAATACTGTCGTAGTCCATAGTCAAATCCATCATTTGCGCACCCGGCACAACTGGAGCAGATGAACCACCGGGAATCACTGCCTTCAAGGTCTTGCCATCACGCATACCGCCAGCCAACTTCAATAGTTCAGCGAAAGGGGTGCCCAAAGGAATCTCATAGTTACCTGGATGAACTACGTCACCAGAAACTGAGAAGATTTTAGTTCCGCCATTATTCGGTTTACCCAAATCTAAATAAGCTTGTCCACCAATCGCCATGATGAATGGCACAGCAGCAAATGTTTCAGTGTTGTTAATTGTTGTAGGCTTGCCATACAAACCAAAGCTTGCTGGAAATGGTGGCTTAAAGCGTGGCTGACCCTTTTTACCTTCAAGTGATTCCAGTAAAGCAGTCTCTTCACCACAAATATAAGCACCCCAACCTGGCGTGGCATGCAATTGGAAGGAGAAATCACTTCCTAAAATTTTATCGCCAAGATACCCAGCGGCACGAGCCTCTTCTAAGGCTTCTTCAAAACGTGAATAGACTTCCCAAATTTCACCATGGATGTAGTTATACCCCGTTCCAATACCCATGGTGTAAGCACCGATAATCATGCCCTCAATCAAGGCATGTGGGTTGTAACGCATGATGTCGCGGTCTTTAAATGTACCCGGCTCACCCTCGTCACTATTACAAACCAAATACTTTTGGCCAGGGAACTGCCGTGGCATGAAGCTCCACTTCAATCCTGTTGGGAAACCTGCACCTCCACGACCACGCAATGAGGACGCTTTTAATTCAGCGATGATGGCATCAGGAGCAATCTTGTCATTGATGATGCGACGAAGCTGCTGATAGCCTCCGCGACTCTCGTAGTCTTTTAAGCGCCAGTTCTCGCCATTTAATCCGGCAAGAATCAAGGGCTTTATATGCCTATCGTGCAAACTGGTCATGCTGCCTTCCCTTCTGCACGGAGCTCATTTAATAGAGCATCAATTTTTTCTTTGCTCATAAAGCTACACATGCGCTTGTCATTGACGAGCATGACAGGAGAATCTCCGCAGGCACCCATGCATTCACCTTCTTTCAAGGTGAATGTGCCGCAAGGCGTAGTCTCGTTATAGCTAATACCAAGCGTCTCTTTCAGATAATTGGCAGCAGTTTCACCATGCGTTAACTGACAAGGTAAATTGGTGCAAATAACTAACTTGTACTTACCAATCTTCTTGGTGTTGTACATGTTGTAGAAAGTAGCAACCTCATCAACTGCAATTGTTGGCATACCCAAAATCTGCGCAATTGTTTCAATCACCTCAGGCGAAACCCAACCCACCTCAGTTTGAGCGGCTATTAAAGCAGCCATTACAGCAGACTGCTTTTGCTCAGGCGGATATTTCGCAACATTGCGCGCTATATCGGCAAGCGTTTTGTCTGATAGTTGAATCGTTGTAGTCATGAATTAATCTTTGGCACGCTGTACTAGCGGTCAATCTCCCCGAATACGATATCTTGCGTACCAATAATGGTTACAGCATCAGCTAGCATATGACCACGTGACATCTCATCCATCGCTGAAAGATGAACAAATCCTGGTGCACGTATCTTCATACGATATGGCTTGTTGGCACCATCAGAAATCAAATAGATACCGAACTCACCTTTTGGATGCTCAACAGCTGAATAAGCCTCACCATCAGGTACATGAATACCTTCAGTAAATAACTTAAAGTGATGAATTAACTCTTCCATATTGGTCTTCATATCCACGCGCTTTGGTGGAGACACTTTATGGTTATCACTCATCACCGGACCGTCGTTCGCTTTTAACCAAGCGACACACTGTTTAATAATCCGATTCGATTGACGCATTTCTTCCATGCGAACCAAATAACGATCATATGAATCGCCATTCACGCCAACTGGAATATCAAAATCAAGCTTGTCATAAGTTTCGTAGGGTTGCTTCTTACGCAAATCCCACTCTATACCAGAGCCGCGCAACATTGGGCCAGTAAAGCCAAGCTGCAAAGCGCGCTCAGGTGTGACAACGCCGATACCAACTAAGCGCTGCTTCCAAATGCGGTTATCAGTCAGTAAATTGCAATACTCGTCGACGTTTGCATCAAAGCGATTTGAAAAATCATCAATGAAATCTAAAAGTGAACCACTACGGTTTTCATTTAAGCGCTTAACAGCAGATGCATTACGAATCTTAGATTGGGAATACTGTGCCATTTGCGTAGGCAAATCACGATAGACACCCCCTGGACGATAGTAGGCTGCATGCATACGAGCGCCAGATACCGCCTCGTACATATCGAAAATATCTTCACGGTCACGGAAGGCATACAAGAACACGGCCATTGCGCCAACGTCGAGACCGTGACAACCAATCCACAATAAATGATTGAGCAAACGTGTTAACTCATCAAACATCACACGAATGTACTGCGCGCGCTGTGGCACCTCTACTTGTAGCAATTTTTCAATTGCCATAACGTAAGCATGCTCATTAGCCATCATGGATACGTAATCCAAACGATCCATATAAGGTACGTTTTGAATCCAAGTTCTTGTCTCAGCTAATTTCTCTGTCGCACGATGCAATAAACCAATATGTGGGTCAGCACGCTGAATCACTTCGCCATCTAACTCAAGCACTAAACGCAACACGCCGTGCGCTGCAGGATGTTGTGGGCCAAAATTGAGGGTGTAATTTTTAATTTGTGCCATGGTTTATACCGAGCCTCCGTACTGCTCTTCACGTACGATACGCGGAGTAATTTCACGCGCTTCAATCGTGACAGGCTGATACACAACACGCTTTAACTCTGGGTCATAACGCATTTCTACATTGCCAGAGATTGGGAAATCTTTTCTAAATGGATGGCCAATAAATCCGTAGTCAGTCAAAATACGGCGTAAATCTTCATGGCCATCGAATAAGATGCCGTAAAGATCAAAGGCCTCACGCTCAAACCAGTTAGCTACTGCCCACACCGGAGTGAGCGAAGCAACAACAGGGTAAGAATCTTCAGGGGCAAAAACACGAACGCGTAAGCGCCAGTTATGGGCCAGAGATAGCAGATGAGAAACTACAGCAAAGCGCTGACCGCCCCACTGACCATCACGGAAATCTTGATAATCAACACCACACAAGTCAATCAATTGCTCGAAAGCTAATGAGGGTTCATCACGCAAAAGCATGGCAGATTCGAAATAGGTCTCTGCATTTAGTACAAGGGTCACCTCACCCAAAGCAGTCTCAATAGACTGAGCACGCTTACCTAAAACTTTTTCTAAATTACTTGCTAGTTGAATTAAACGATCTGACATGATTTAAGCCTTCCGTGCGATCGTGCTAGTACGAGCGATCTTGGATTGCAATTGAATAATTCCGTAAATCAATGCCTCGGCAGTTGGTGGACAGCCAGGAACATAAATATCGACCGGCACAATACGATCACAACCACGAACTACTGAATAAGAGTTGTGATAGTAGCCGCCTCCATTGGCACAAGAACCCATTGAGATGACCCAACGTGGCTCAGGCATTTGATCGTAGACCTTGCGTAATGCAGGTGCCATCTTGTTACACAAAGTGCCTGCCACAATCATCAAATCGGATTGACGCGGCGATGGACGGAAAACCACGCCAAAACGATCTAAGTCATAACGAGATGCACCAGCATGCATCATTTCTACGGCACAGCAGGCAAGGCCAAATGTCATTGGCCATAAAGAGCCATTGCGGGTCCAGTTAATCAGCTGATCCGCGGTAGTGGTAACAAATCCTTCTTTGAGAACGCCTTCTAATGCCATATCGATCACTCCCAGTCGAGAGCGCCCTTTTTCCAGATATATACAAAGCCCACAATGAATTCCAAGAGGAAAACCACCATAGAAGCGTAGCCAAACCAGCCAATATCACGCAATGCCACACCCCAAGGAAACAGGAATGCGGTCTCTAAGTCAAATAAGATGAATAAGATTGCAATGAGGTAATAACGCACATCGAACTTCATGCGCGCATCTTCAAACGCTTCAAAACCACACTCGTAAGGAGAAAGTTTTTCCGCATCTGGCTTTGAAGGAGCCAAAATTTTTCCGAGGAACATGGGTACTAAACCAACCCCAATGCCTACGAGGATAAAAAGCAGAACAGGAAAATAATTATCGAGATTCAAAATGGTCCTGAGTCGTTCGTCTAGTGAGCTCCAAGAAGCTACAAATTATCAGTTAATCCTTTGTAAAAATTCTTGATTTACAGCATAAAAACCTAAAATTCCTGCAATTTGGTGCCGACGGCGAGACTCGAACTCGCACAGCCTAAGCCACTACCCCCTCAAGATAGCGTGTCTACCAATTTCACCACGTCGGCATCTTGCAAAACTCATCAATTCTACTGCATTGCATCACTTATTTACCCCAAAAAATGGGGTAAAAGGTCTTTAAAAACGTGTTTTTTATTTAGGTACTGCTGGCTTAGTAGGATCCTGAGCAGGAGCAGTTGGAGCAACAACTGGAGCTGAGCTAGGCGCTACCGTGCCCGACAATACTCCAGGGCTTACTTCCTTCTGATTCCCAATCCAGGTAATACCTAAAGTGCACACAAAGAAGATGACCGCAAAAATGGCAGTTGTGTGGGATAGGAAATTGGCAGAGCCAGTAGCCCCAAAAAGACTACCGGAAGAACCAGAGCCGAAGGCAGCACCCATATCAGCACCTTTACCCTGCTGAAGCAATACCAGCAAGATTACAGCTAACGCTGAAATGACCTGCAAAACAATTAATAACGTCTTAAACCATTCCATGGCTCATCTCCAAATAAAAAATCTAAGCCCTACAAATGGCAAGGAAATCTTGGGGATTTAGCGAAGCGCCCCCAATTAATCCACCATCAATGTCTGGCATTGCAAAAAGTTCAACGGCATTATCAGGCTTCACACTGCCGCCATACAAAATCCCAACATGGGAAGCTACATCCTCATCAAATTCAGCAAGCTGCAAACGAATAGCGCGATGCATCTCTTGAGCTAGCTGGGCGCTGGCTACCTTACCAGTTCCAATTGCCCAAATAGGCTCATAAGCAATTAAGCAATCAGCTAATCGATCCTGTAAGACGGTAACTTGCTTTGAGATTTGCCCGCATACCACCTCAACCTCCCGACCGGAGTTGCGCTCGTCAGCTGATTCACCAACACAAATGACTGGGGTCATTCCATGATCAAGAACCTGCAAGGCTTTTTCTGCAACCAGCTCATCAGTTTCATGGTGATATTGACGTCGCTCAGAGTGACCAACAATGACATAAGCGCAATTGAGTTCTTTCAGCATGGAAGCGCCAACTTCCCCTGTGAAGGCACCAGATGCATAAGCAGAGACATCCTGAGCTCCCAGACTTAAAAAAGCGGGCGAGCACTCTCGGATCAATTCACTACATTGAGATAAGTAAACGGATGGAACACATACAGCATATTTGCGTCCAGCCGGCATTCCTTGCTCCATGCCACGGCAAACAGTGGTAACCCAGCTTGCATTATCAGCAAGACTGCCATTCATTTTCCAGTTTCCGATCACAATGAGAGGACGCATGAAATCTAATTAACTCTTAAACAGTTAAAACAATCTTGCCAACATGCTCCGAAGACTCCATCAAACGATGAGCATCTGCTGCTTGATCAAGTGTGAATGTTTTATAAATCACCGGTTTTAATTTGCCAGCATTAAGTAGTGGCCAAATACGAGAATGTAACTGTTGGGTAATTTGCTTCTTAAATGAAACTGGGCGTGGACGTAACGTAGACCCCGTGATCGTTAAGCGACGACGCAAAATTTGCCCAGTATTTACTTCAGCCTTAGAGCCACCCATGATGGCAATAATGACAATCCGGCCGTCATCAGCCAGGCAATCTATTTCCTTTTGGACGTAAGCACCAGTGACCATATCGAGCACAACATTAACACCCTTACCATCGGTAGCTTTTATAACCTCTTCCACAAAATCTTGAGTTTTGTAATTAATCGCTAAGTCGGCACCCAATGCAACACAAGCTGCACACTTTTCATCAGTACCAGCGGTCACAAATACTTTGTGACCTAAAGCCTTGGCAATCAAAATGGCAGTCACACCAATACCGCTTGAGCCACCTTGCACCAATAATGTTTCACCTTCAGATAATTCGCCACGCATGAAGACATTGCTCCACACAGTGTAAAAAGTTTCCGGCAAAGAAGCAGCTTCTTGATCGGTAAATCCCTTGGGATAAGGTAAGCATTGCGCAATCGGTGCTGTGCACAGCTCTGCATAGCCACCACCTTGCACAAGGGCGCAGACCTTGTCGCCAATTTTTAAACCGAACATATTGTCAGCATGAGCTAGATCGCCGCCGACAATTTCACCGGCAACCTCCAGCCCAGGAATATCTGATGCGCCTGCAGGAACTGGGTAATGGCCTTTACGCTGTAAAACATCTGGGCGATTAATGCCCGCCGCCAATACCTTAATCAAAATCTCACCTGAACCAGCAGCAGGCGATACTGGGTCAGGACGAGTGGTAGCCACCAACATTTCTGGAGCACCGAATTCTTTGATTTCCATTACGCGCATATGAACCCCCGCTTATCGACTTTGCTTAAGCAGTTTCGCCGGAAGCTGGAGATGCGTCTGCCGTTGCTTCTGCAACTTCAGATGCGCCAGCTAAAGGAGCAATCGTACCGCCCTCATCTGCCATAGCAGCCTTGAGAGATAAGCGTAAACGACCGCGCTCATCAGCAGCCAACAATTTCACACGAACAATTTGACCTTCTGCCAAATAATCTTTCACTTCTTTTACACGCTCATTAGAAATTTCTGAGATATGCAAGAGGCCATCTTTACCTGGAAGAATATTGACCAAAGCGCCGAACTCGAGCAACTTCACGACCGGCCCTTCATAGATCTTGCCAACTTCAGCTTCAGCAGTAATACCTTCGATACGTGCTTTTGCTTCAGCCATACCTTCAGCAGAAGTAGAAGCAATGGTTACCGTACCGTCATCTTTAATGTCGATGCTGCAGCCAGTTTCTTTAGTCAAGGCTTGAATGGTTGCGCCACCCTTACCAATAACTTCACGAATCTTATCTGGATGAATCTTGAAAGAAACCATACGAGGAGCATGTGCTGACAATTCAGTGCGAACTGATCCCATCGCTTCTTGCATCTTGCTCAAAATATGCAAACGGCCTTCTTTAGCTTGGGCTAAAGCAACCTGCATAATTTCTTTGGTGATACCTTGAACTTTAATATCCATTTGCAAAGCAGTAATGCCATTAGCAGTACCCGCGACTTTGAAATCCATATCGCCTAAGTGATCTTCATCACCCAAGATGTCTGTTAACACTGCAAAGCGATTACCATCCAAAATCAAGCCCATTGCAACGCCTGCAACGTGCGCCTTCACTGGTACACCAGCATCCATCATTGCCAAACAGCCACCGCAAACGGAAGCCATAGAAGAAGAGCCATTTGACTCGGTGATCTCTGAAACAACACGAATACTGTAAGCAAAGTCTTCTGCACTTGGTAACACAGGGATCAATGCACGTTTAGCTAAACGACCATGACCGATTTCGCGACGCTTGGGGCTACCTACACGACCTGTTTCGCCAGTAGCGAACGGTGGCATGTTGTAGTGGAACATAAAGCGATCACGGTACTCACCTTCGAGCGCGTCAATGATCTGCTCATCACGTGCCGTGCCTAGTGTGGCAACTACGAGAGCCTGTGTTTCACCACGAGTAAATAATGCTGAACCATGAGTACGTGGCAATACGCCATTACGAATCTCAATCGGACGGACAGTGCGGGTATCACGACCATCGATACGTGGCTCGCCATTCAAAATCTGACTACGAACAATCTTCGCCTCGATTTCAAACATGATGTCGCTGACAGCAACAGCATCGACATCACCCTCTTCAGATAGTTTGGCAACTACTGATTTTGAGATTTCTTTGAGCTTGTCTGAACGCGCGCCCTTTTGACGAATCTGATAAGCCTCACGCAATGGCGCTTCTGCCAAGGCATTTACTTTAGCAATAAATGGCTCATCTTTAGGGGCTGCAGTCCAATCCCACTCTGGTTTGCCAGCTTCACGAACCAAATCGTTGATTGCATTAATGGCTGTTTGCATTTGCTCATGGCCATAGACAACTGCACCTAACATCACTTCTTCAGATAATTGATTTGCTTCTGACTCAACCATCAATACAGCAGCTTGAGTCCCAGCGACGATTAAATCCATCTCACTAGTAGCCTGCTCAGTACGAGTTGGGTTCAGGAGATATTGGCCGTTAGCGTAGCCAACACGTGCTGCACCAACTGGGCCTGCAAAAGGAATGCCTGATACAGCTAAAGCTGCAGAAGCAGCGATCAATGCTGGAATATCAGCAGGTACATCAGGATTGATAGACAGGACATGAACAACAACCTGCACTTCATTTAAGAAGCCTTCTGGGAATAGCGGGCGTAGCGGACGATCAATCAAACGAGAGATTAAAGTCTCGCCTTCTGATGGACGCCCTTCGCGACGGAAAAAGCCACCAGGAATTTTTCCGGCAGCGTAAGTCTTCTCTAAATAATCAACCGTTAGCGGGAAAAAGGATTGGCCAGGCTTTGCTGATTTGGAAGCAACTACCGTACCCATTACAACTGTGTCATCTACATTAACAATGACAGCACCGCCAGATTGGCGAGCGATCTCACCTGTTTCCATTGTTACTTGGTGGTTGCCCCATTGAAACGTCTTTACTGCTTTTTTAAACATCGTCATTCTGATCTTCTCCAAATTGTTCACGCAAAACCCACATGGGCATTACGCTTGTCGCGGGATAAAGCAGTGTCGCGACAACACTGGAGCATTTAAAGACTACAAGGGATGCCATTCCAGGGAGGCACTGGATTTGGTGGTCCAGAAACTCATTGGAATGACACGATCCCCTACACAAATAATCTTGAAGCGCTCAAAAAACATGCCATCTGCTTAAGACTGATTCTGTTTCGAAACAACCTTAAGAAAGATGGCATTGCATACCAATAAGAATTACTTACGGAGACCTAATTTCTCGATCAATGCGCGATAACGACCCAAATCCTTGCCCTTGAGGTAATCCAAGAGGCGACGACGGCGTGAAACCATCTTCAACAAGCCACGACGGCTGTGATGGTCTTTAGCGTTAGCCTTGAAATGTGGGGTTAATTCATTGATGCGGGCTGTTAGCAATGAAACTTGAACTTCAGGGCTACCCGTATCGTTTGCGCTGCGCGCGTTCTCTTTGACGATTTCCGCCGTTTTAATATCAGCAACTGCCATTTTCATACTCCTCACTTGCGAACACATGAGCTTTCACCCAATTTGTGTCGTGCACTTATTAATCAAATAAAACAAAAAAGCTTTAAAAATCAAAGCCCTCGCATTGTAGCAGATTCGCCCTACACCCCGAATCTAGGCAAGACCTTTGCCACTAGGCATAGATCACAATCTGACTGTATGTTATTGATTTATATGAATATTCTTCTATATTCAGTATTTTGCCTATTTTTTAGGCAAATTTTCATCAAATCCCCGTTTGTAGCCCGGTGGATATTTTTGCCATTCATTGCCCTGAAGGCCGCGCTGATATCCATAATCGAAAAGAGCTTGCATATACGCAATATCAAAATCTGACGTGTGGGGAAATTGAAAGTCTGGGCCAATAAAGGCAAGATTAAAGTTCACTCCATCTAATTGGGTGGTGTGATAAATGCGGTAGAGATCTCCAATGCCCTGAGTTTGAATCAGGCTGCTAATCGCACGCTGCACAATACTTAAAGTACCCCTCTGCGTCTCTCGCCATTGTGGGTCGAGACGAGCATTGCGAATAATGTAAGCATTACGATTTTTTTGAAGCTCTAGGTTCAACTCCTTTGCACGTTGAGATAGCGCGCTTGGGTATAGGAAAACCTGAGTGATTGTGCCGCCATCCACATGCATTTCCTGAAAACTTTTTCCCGACACTTCAAAATCAAACATCACAGGAGAAAACGCACCAGGTATGGAGGCTGAGGCCAGCATAATTTTTTTAAACAGATCAAGTGCCTCAGTAGTGCCAATACTGGCAATTTTCCCCATATTCCAAACGACTGGCACACCGGCATCTAAATTAGAGGTACCGATCAGTAGCCAACGATTATTGGCGGTGTATTCATAGGCCACCCTTTTCAAAAAGGCTTCATCGACATGCTTGGATATCAACTGATACAGAGGCGTAGTATCGGAAAGTCCATCACTCAAAATCCCAGAAATAAACCCGCGTTCAGTGAAGATATCTTGTGGACCTACCTGGGTATAAACCTGACGTAATACTGGATCGTACTCTTGACCCATAAATGCAAATGGGGCAATTAAAGCGCCGGTACTAATGCCTGTCACCAGATTAAAGTTTGGGCGATCGCCCCGCTTAGTCCAGCCAATCAAGAGCCCAGCACCAAAGGCGCCATCATCTCCACCACCAGATAAGGATAAGTAATTCGCATCCGCTTTAAGTGCAGTAGCACTTCTGACTTTAAATCCAGCCTGAATATCTTGAGCCATTTGCTCAATACTCGATTGACTGGCCACCATATATCTCACACTGGATAAACCTGCAATTTGTGCTTGACCCATATGCTCTGGCGGCACCGCGGCCTTTCTTTGCAAGCTACTACAGCCCATTAAGGTGAGAATGGCGCATATTACGGTGATGCGAAAAAATGAATTCATAGCCACTTAAAAGAAGGATTCGAAAATTGGATGGAGTATAAAGATGAGACGTTTCCATTACAGCAAATAAATAAGGCTTATGCTCATGAATATCAGAAAAATTAAGGTATTGGCTTTTAGTCTATTAGCCCTTAATCCCCTATTCGGTTATGCGCAATTCTCCAATCTTTTTGGCTCGGAAAAAACCGTTGCCGAACAGCGTCAGGACATCATCAAAAAGAGTGATGAAACACTCAAGCAGCTCTATGCCATAGAGCCGAAAGCGAAAGAGTTGATTGCCAAGTCTGCAGGATATGCAACGTTTAGTAACTTTGGCATGAAAATACTCATCGCTGGCGGGGGGACTGGAAGTGGGGTTGTAATTGATAAGTCCTCATCAAAACCCATCTTCATGAATATGGCTGAAGTACAGGCTGGCCTTGGCATCGGAATCAAGTCATTTCAGAATGTTTTTATCTTCCAAACGAAAACGGCGTTAAATGATTTCGTCAATTCCGGCTGGACATTTGGCGGCCAAGTTACTGCGGCTGCCAAGTATGAAAAAAATGGTGATGCTTATCAAGATGGCACTTTAGTAGGGCCCGGAGTCCTCATGTACCAACTGACTGACTCAGGCCTTGCGGCAGAAATTACCGGCAAAGGCACTAAGTACTCAAAAAATACTGACCTCAATAAGTAGCATACGCATCATACTTAATTTTAAGGTGTCATTTGCGCATTCAGTTTGACTTGACTGGGGTCATGCAACTTATTCAAAGCAGATAAGTACGCTTTAGCCGAGGCAGCAATAATGTCTGGGTCAGTGCCAACGCCATTCACAATACGTCCACCCTTAGATAAGCGCACTGTTACCTCGCCTTGCGACTGTGTTCCAGAAGTAATCGCGTTTACTGAGTAGAGCAATTGCTCCGCACCACTTTTCACAATCTCTTCAATCGCATTTAAGCTCGCATCTACAGGGCCATTACCCTCAGCCTCAGAGCTAGCTTCTTTATCTCCAACCCGAAAAGTTACTCTTGATCTTGGGCGCTCGCCCGTTTCGGAATGCTGACTTAAGGAAATGAATTTATAGTGCTCACCTTCTTCTGCGGCAGCAGAATCTGACATGATGGCAATAATATCTTCATCGAAAATCTCCGACTTCTGATCGGCCAATGATTTAAAGCGCACAAAAGCTTCATTCAAATCTGCTTCTGCCTCAATAGCAATTCCTAATTCTTGCAAGCGCTGCTTAAAGGCATTTCGGCCAGACAATTTTCCTAAAACAATTTTATTAGTAGCCCAACCTACATCTTCAGCACGCATAATTTCATAGGTATCGCGATTCTTCAAAATACCATCTTGGTGAATGCCTGATGTATGCGCAAAAGCATTGGCACCAACTACGGCCTTGTTGGGTTGCACAACAAAACCGGTAATCTGAGAAACCAACTTAGAGGCTGGTACTATCTGAGTCGCATCGATATCACAGACCATATCAAAGTAATCCTTACGCGTGCGCAAGGACATCACAATCTCTTCTAAGGCAGTATTGCCTGCCCTCTCACCCAAACCATTAATCGTGCATTCAATTTGGCGGGCACCGCCAATCTTCACACCAGCCAATGAGTTTGCTACCGCCATACCTAAGTCATTATGGCAATGCACCGACCATACTGCTTTATCCGAGTTCGGCACACGGGTACGTAAAGTTTTAATGAACTCACCATATAACTCTGGAGTGGCATAACCTACCGTATCGGGAATATTAATCGTAGAGGCGCCCTCATTGATCACTGCTTCTACTACTCTGCATAAGAAATCCATTTCTGAGCGATAACCATCTTCTGCGGAGAATTCAATATCGTCAGCCAAGTTTCTAGCAAAGCGAATTGATCTCTTTGCTTGCTCTAAAACCTCTTCAGGAGACATGCGCAACTTGACGGCCATATGCAATGGACTGGTTGCCAAGAAAGCATGAATACGCTTAGCGTTGGCAGACTTTAAAGCATCTGCAGCGCGAGTAATGTCTTTATCGTTAGCACGTGCGAGCGAACAAACAATAGAGTCTTTCACAGCAGCAGCTACCGCTGAAATTGCCTGAAAATCCCCTTCTGAGCTTGCTGCAAAACCAGCCTCGATGACGTCAACCTTAAGGCGCTCTAATTGACGAGCAATTCGCACCTTCTCATCTTTAGTCATGGAAGCACCAGGCGACTGTTCGCCATCACGCAAGGTGGTATCAAAAATGATTACTTTATCGCTCATCACTACTCTCCGATTCAATATTGCTTCAATATGTTTGCTGCTCAATTTCTAGTCTAAAAACAAAAACCCCAGCAATTTGCTGGGGCTGGTATGTGGTGGTTAATGAATTACTTTGATCTCATTAACTCAGGCCTTACCCGCCCCAAGCTTTAGGCTTAGTGCTAGAAGCAGTTTCCCGCTTGGCAGACTGGATAAAGAGAAATTTATCAACATGGATTAAATATAACCTAAAAATCCGTTTTTAGCTAAAACGGCGTCCACTAAGACGTTCCCAGGCCCAAATGACGTAACCAGAGATTGAGTAAACGACAAACAATCCAAATAAGGTTAAGGGCGGATTAGATGAAATCAGCACAAAGGTCAAAATCAGGAGAACCATCACTCCAAAAGGAACCCGGTAACGAACATCTAAGGCTTTGCCGCTATAAAAACGGGCATTAGAAACCATTGTTAAACCGGCATACACCGCCAATAAGAAGGTGATCCAGGGGATAGCGCTATCACGCACTGGAATCTTATTGTCATCCGCAAGCCAGATAAAACCAGCCATTAATGAGCCTGCCGCTGGACTTGGCAGCCCCTGGAAAAATTTCTTATCGACAACACCAGTGTTCACGTTAAAGCGCGCTAAGCGAAGAGCTGCGCCTGCGCAATAAGTAAAAGCGGCTAGCCAGCCCCACTTACCGAGATCCTTTAGTGCCCACTCATAAGCTACTAAAGCAGGGGCAACTCCAAATGAAACCATATCTGCCAAAGAGTCGTATTGCTCACCAAAAGCACTTTGGGTATTAGTCATACGAGCTACGCGACCATCCATTCCGTCTAAAACTAACGAAGCAAAAATGGCAATCGCTGCTGTTTCAAACTGGTGATTCATTGCATTAACAATGGCAAAGAAACCGCAAAATAAGGCAGCTGTCGTAAATGCATTGGGCAATAAATAGATGCCCTTACTACGCTTCCGAGGTTTATCTGGGTGCAGCTCTTCAACTTCAAAATCGATCCCATCACCCAAATCTTCAGCCCACTCATCCTGAGTACGCGTTACTTTTGAGCGCACTAGACGGTTACGATCTAAGCGGCCACGGCGGCGAAAAGAAGTCAAGGAAGACCTTAGTTATAAAGACGAATTAATCTAAACCCGGCAGCCGAGCTAGCGCGGTATTAGTAGCAAATACTTTGTCACCAACACTAACGAGTGGTTCAGCTGTTAATGGTAAATATACATCTACTCGAGAGCCAAAGCGAATGAAGCCATAACGCTCACCTGCTTTCAAGCGATCACCTACATGGGTATAACAAAGAATACGTCTGGCAATGAGACCGGCAACCTGAACCAATGTCACGATCTGGCCATTAGCATCAATGACCACGGCATTGCGCTCATTTTCCGTGGAAGCTTTATCTAAATCGGCATTGACAAATTTGCCAGGAAAATAAGAAATCTCCTTAACTAAGCCATTGACTGCACTGCGATTAGAGTGAACATTAAATACATTCATGAAAACACTAATTTTTAATGCTTCACGCTCTGCATAAGGATCCATAGTCTTTTCTACTACGACAATCCGACCATCTGCAGGAGATAAAACCAAATCACGACCTAAGGCTGCGATACGCTGCGGGTCGCGGAAAAACTGCAGAACAAAGATAAAGATGATCCAAAAAGGCCATGACCAGGCGATACCGCCGAGGTAGTGGACCAATAAGGCTACCGCCCCCACCAGTGCCAAATATGGCCAACCTTCTCTTGCAATAATGGGGTGCGGATACATCATCTTTATTCTGAGCCTTTTTAGATACAGCTATTGATTGCCAACATCAAGTGCAATTAGTTCTTCGTCTGATCAACCAACTTGTTCTTCGCAATCCAAGGCATCATGGCGCGCAACTTCGCACCAACTACTTCAATATCATGCTCGGAATTTAAACGACGACGTGAGATCAAGGTAGGTGCACCTGCCTTGTTTTCCAAAATAAAGCTCTTGGCATATTCACCAGTTTGAATGTCTTTCAAGCACTGACGCATGGCATTCTTAGTCTCATCAGTAACAATTCTTGGACCAGTTACATACTCACCATACTCTGCATTGTTCGAGATAGAGTAGTTCATGTTGGCAATACCACCCTCATAGATCAAGTCAACAATCAACTTGAGCTCATGTAAGCACTCAAAGTAAGCCATCTCAGGAGCGTAACCAGCTTCAACCAAGGTTTCAAAACCGGCTTTGATCAATTCCACTGCGCCACCGCAGAGAACAGCCTGTTCACCGAATAAGTCAGTTTCAGTTTCTTCACGGAAATTCGTTTCGATAATGCCAGCGCGACCGCCACCGTTTGCTGTTGCATATGACAAAGCAACATCACGAGCAGAGCCAGATTTATCTTGATAAACCGCGATCAAATGAGGCACACCGCCACCTTGCGCATAGGTACCACGAACTGTATGACCAGGCGCCTTAGGAGCAATCATGATCACATCTAAGTCAGCACGTGGCTGAACTTGGCCGTAGTGCACGTTAAAGCCATGGGCAAAAGCCAGTGCAGCACCTTGCTTGATATTGCCATGCACTTCTTTGTTGTATACATCAGCAATTTGCTCATCAGGCAAAAGCATCATGACTACATCCGCATCTTTAACGGCTTCGCCAACTTCTTTTACTGTCAAGCCAGCATTTGCAGCCTTGCTCCAGGAAGCACCATTTTTACGCAAACCAACAGTAACGTTACAGCCTGAATCCTTGAGATTCAATGCATGTGCGTGGCCTTGTGAACCGTAACCAATGATGGTCACTTTTTTGCCTTTAATGAGGGACAAATCAGCGTCTTTATCGTAAAAAACTTTCATGCTCTTTCCTTGTTTTGAAAATGTAGTTAATGCAGAAATCCGTTAAAAAAAATTAAACCTTTAAGATGCGTTCGCCGCGCCCAATACCAGAACCACCGGAGCGGACAGTTTCTAGAATGGATGCGCGGTCAATTGAATCAATAAAGGCGTCTAACTTGGCACCATCACCAGTTAACTCAATGGTGTAACTCTTATCAGTCACATCAATGATGCGACCTCGGAAGATATCCGTTGTGCGTTTGAGCTCTTCACGCTCCTTACCTACTGCGCGTACTTTGATCATCATCAGCTCGCGCTCAATATGCGAGCCCTCGCTTAAATCAAATACCTTCACTACTTCAACCAAACGATTCAGGTGTTTAGTAATTTGCTCAATGACATCATCCGAACCAAAAGTAACTATGGTCATGCGCGAAAGAGACGGATCTTCGGTTGGAGCAACACTTAAAGTATCAATGTTGTAACCACGCGCAGAAAACAAACCCACTACGCGCGATAAAGCGCCTGGTTCGTTCTCTATCAATATAGAAATGATATGTCGCATTAGAGATCCTCACTACCCAAAAGCATTTCAGTAATACCTTTACCCGCCTGGACCATTGGCCAAACGTTTTCTTCAGGGTCTGTTTGGAAATCCATGAATACGGTACGATCTTTTAAGCGAATCGCTTCTTTGAGCGCGCCCTCAACATCAGATTTCTTTTCGATACGCATACCAACATGACCAAAGGCCTCTGCCAATTTCACGAAGTCAGGCAATGAATCCATGTATGAGCTGGAATAACGCTTGTTATACGTGAGCTCCTGCCATTGGCGCACCATACCAAGGTAGCGATTATTCAGGGAAACGATCTTCACAGGGGTGTTGTATTGCTTACAAGTAGACAACTCTTGAATGCACATCTGAATGGAGCCCTCGCCGGTAATGGCGAAAACGTCATGCTCAGGAAATGCTTTCTTAATACCCATGGCGTAAGGTAAACCAACACCCATCGTGCCAAGACCACCTGAATTAATCCAACGACGTGGCTTATCAAACTTATAGAACTGCGCTGCCCACATTTGATGCTGACCAACGTCAGAAGTAATGAACGCGTCACCACCAGTGAGTTCCCACAACTTTTGAACCACGTATTGTGGCTTCACAATTTGGGAGGCTTCATCGTACTTTAAGCAATCCTTTTTGCGCCACTCATTGATCTGCTCCCACCAAGCAGCAACCTTCTCACCATTCTTGCGAGGACCGGCTACTTTTAGTTGTGCAGTCATCTCTTGCAATACTTCTTTGAGATTGCCAACGATGGGCACATCGACCTTAACCCGTTTAGAAATGACGGATGGATCGATATCAATATGAATAATCTTACGAGGATGACTTGCAAAGTGGCTCGTATTGCCGATCACACGATCATCAAAACGAGCACCAACGGCGATCAAGACATCACAGTGCTGCATCGCCATATTGGCTTCGTAGGTACCGTGCATACCCAGCATGCCCACAAACTGTGGACTAGTACCAGGGAAACCACCCAAGCCCATGAGGGTATTCGTTACGGGGTAGCCCAGTAAGTCAGCAAACTCTTTTAACTCAGGAGCAGCATCGGCCAAAATAACACCGCCACCGGTGTAGATGTATGGGCGTTCAGCTTCCTGAAGCAAAGAAACGGCTTTGCGAATTTGCCCGCTATGACCTTTGAGTACCGGGTTGTAAGAACGCATCTCTAAAACATCTGGGTAAACAAAGGGTCCTTTTGCTGCTGACACATCCTTAGGGATATCAATCAACACTGGTCCAGGTCGACCAGTTTGTGCGATATGAAAAGCCTTCTTGATAACCAAAGGCAGATCCTTCACATCCTTCACCAAGAAGTTATGTTTAACCACTGGACGAGTGATACCAACGGTATCCGCCTCTTGGAAAGCATCTTCACCGATAGCATAAGTTGGCACGTTGCCACTAATAATGACCATCGGAATGGAGTCAGTATAAGCAGTAGCAATTCCAGTAACGGCATTGGTTACACCGGGACCAGAGGTCACTAATGCGACACCAACCTTACCGGTTGCCCGAGCATAACCATCAGCCGCATGAACAGCTGCTTGCTCGTGGCGCACAAGAATGTGCTCAAATTTGTCCTGCTTGAAAATTTCATCGTAGATAAAGAGAACTGAACCGCCTGGGTAACCCCAAACATATTCAACACCCTCTTTATGCAAAGCTTTCACTAGCATTTCTGCGCCAATCATTTCTGGAGGCGTAGCTACGGGATTTGGATTAATTGTGTCTTGCTTCGCTTTAGAAGCTAAAAATTCGGCGCTGCTTGTATTCATTTTCTTTCGTCCTTTGCAATTTTCGGCAAAAAATTGATTGGTCTGTTCTGTCTCTTGCTTTTGGCCCGAGTTCGAACGGCGCTGCTACCGGTAAAAACCACTTCGTAAATGAGAATCTAGGTAGTAAGCCTTATATTCTATAGCAATCCCCTAAAATAGACGAATTCCCAATGATTCAGGTCTAATCTGCTCAATGGCTTCACCCAAAGAACTATCTGACTTCCTGAGCAGCATTGAGCAGCGTGCTTTTAGGCAAGCCATCTACGCCGTACGAGATGACGATGCAGCGCTAGATATTGTTCAGGATGCCATGATTAAATTGGCTGAAAAGTATGGTGATCGCCCTGCCGCTGAGCTGCCCTTGATTTTTACCCGAATTCTTCAAAATCGCATCCACGACTGGTTTAGACGCCAAAAAGTACGTAATGCTTGGGTGACACTTTTCTCCAATATGGGGAAAAAATCAGAGGAAAATGATGATTTTGACCCCTTAGAGTCACTTTCAGCCCCAGATGACAGTGCCATTCATCAAGATGGCTCACAAAAACTGGAGCAAAGTCAGCTTTTAGAAGTCCTAGAGTTGGAAATATCAAAATTGCCTGCCCGTCAACGAGAAGCCTTCTTGATGCGTTATTGGGATGAGCTAAGCATTACGGAGACTGCCCTGGCAATGAGTTGTAGCGAAGGAAGTGTCAAAACCCACTGCTCAAGAGCTAGCCAGGCTCTAGCTAAAGCATTGAAAATAAAAGGAATTACGCTGTGAACCGCATAAATGAAGATCACCTAGAACAAACAGAAGTTGACCAATTTGGTCTTGCGACTGCCGCCCTGCTCCGCCATGGATCAAAGCCATTACCAGCAGCTATTCAAGATCGACTGTATGCAGCTCGCATGAAAGCACTTTCTGTCCAAAAACCAGAAAAAGTGCATATTCAGCAGGCTGTCTTAGCCAGATCTAACGGCAACTGGTCTTTTGGATCTCGCTCACTGTGGGATTCCATAGGCTGGATAGCACCCTTAGTGGTTTTGGTGTTTGGTTTAATTGGCATTGCTGAATGGCAACAAGATTCCCGCATTAATGACATTGCGGAATTGGATGTTGCACTCCTCACTGATGATGTTCCACCAGATGCCTACACAGATAACGGATTTCTAGGCTTCCTGAAAAATGGACCTCTTCCCTTAGCGGAGTCTGATAAAGACGCTCTAGATGCACCAAAATCAAACACTCCCTCTTAAAAAGACCGAGTTGACCTAGCGCATGTTCAAGCACGAGAGATTATCAAAACCCCAAACTTCAATGGCACTAGCACTGATGTTTGTGTTTGGGGTATTGGGATACATGCCGTTTACCAATGCGTTAGCGCAAGCACAAACTAATACAGGCAATAAAGCAGCAACTATCCCTGAGAAAAAACCAGATGGAACTTGGGAAGGCTTAAGCCCGCGGCAACAAATGATATTGACTCCGCTCGAGGAGGACTGGGATTACATGCAACCCGATATTCGCAGAAAATGGATTCAGATTGCGAATCTTTATCCCAAAATGAGCGAAGCAGATCAACAGCGCTTGCAGTCGCGCATGAATAGCTGGTCGAAGCTCTCCCAAAAAGATCGTCGCCTTGCTCGTGAGAATTACTTAAGCAGTCTTAAGTTCCCATCGGAAAAAAAGGCAGAAGCTTGGAACGCATATCAAAAATTGAGTGATGAGCAAAAGAAGAAATTGGCTGATGCAGAAGTGAAAAAGAAAAAACCTACGGCAGCAAGTGCACCGACATTGCAACAGCACCCCATTATTCAACAATCTAATCTGGCGCCCACCCTGCCATCTGCTGCCCCGCCGCCACCCGCTGCTAGTACTGAAGCTACTGCAACACCTGCAAGTGAAACTCCTGATCGCAGTCCCAGCGATCCCTAAACCGTGATCTCTGCCACTCAATTAAATGAATTTCCTGCGCCCAAATTTTGGCGGCGCGTATTTTGCGCGCTCTATGAGCAACTTGTCTTGCTTGGAGTCATAGCATTTACATTTCTACTGCCCAACTTAGGTCTAGGCGTTCTATTTGGAATATCACTGCCGAGTTGGCTTACATTTTTATATCTTTATTGTGTATTAGGCGCCTACTTTGTTTGGTACTGGACTAAGTCTGGCCAAACCTTAGCGATGCAAACTTGGCGCATTCGCATGATTGGTCCGAGCGGAATGAATCTCACGCGCCGCCAGGCAATCTGGCGTTATGTATTTGGTTCATTGTGGTTGGTACCCTGCATGTTCTTGCAATGGTATTTTGAATTACAAAAATGGCAAATCATTGAGATGCTTTTTGCTGTTTCTCTATTTTTGTGGCCGCTGAGTATGTATTTGCATCGGGTTCAACCATCACTTCGCCAAACTATCCCCGATCGCTTGGCTAAAACCCGCTTAGTTGAGCTACCTAAGAATCTAGTTACCCTCTCTTAAGCATTCCATTGCGGTTGCTTTTTGAATTCTTCTTTGGAACTGGTAGCCAGCTAATACGCACACACTTACACCAAATGCAACACCCATGAAGAGCGCTTGCAAAAACGCATTAAATTCAATTTCTAAAACAAAACGGCCTAAAGCCCAAGCCGCCATTCCAGCAGACAAACCAGCCAATACCCCCGCAATCGCTCCAATAATCACCAACTCCGTAAGAGCAATTTTGCTCAAGAGCACACGGGAAGCGCCGACCGCTTTTAATAAAGCCGCGCTTCTAAATCGATCGTCTTGAGTAGCAGCAATTGCCGCCAGCAAAACCATCACCGCAGCTGCAATCGTAAAAGCAAAAAGTAAACCCAACACTGCAGATAAGCGATCTAAGACATCTTGTATTTGGCGCAAGGAAGTAGCCACATCCACAATCGTTAAATTTGGATAAGCTTGAGCCAGCTGAAAATCCAATCCTTCAATAGCACTACTTTGATAATACGATGTGATCCATGATTGAGGCATGCCCTCAAGCTGGGATGGCGGCATGATGACAAAAAAGTTCACCCTCATCGACCCCCAATCAAGCTTACGCAAGGAAGTAATTGGAGCAGTGGTTTTTTCTCCCGCTATTTCAAATGTCATTTGGTCACCCAGCTTTAACTTGAGGGTTTTCGCTATTCCGGCCTCTAAGGATATTTGCGGTGCACTTCCATTAATCCATTTGCCAGCAGTTACGCGGTTACCATCAGGAAGTTGATCTGTGTATGAGAGATTAAATTCTCGATCAACCAAGCGACGTGCATTATCTTCTTTGTATTCATTAGGGCCAATCGGTTTTCCATTGACCTC
>JBFZCO010000039.1:0-7443 GCA_041307885.1 Burkholderiales bacterium
TGGTGCGGCTGGCAGGAATTGAACCCACGACCCCTTGGTTCGTAGCCAAGTACTCTATCCAGCTGAGCTACAGCCGCAACAGCCATAATTATGCCATGGAAGAGAAGAACTACATTACGCCTGCTGGCCACGAACGCATCAAAAGCGAGCTTTTACAGCTCCTAAACCTTGATCGGCCCGAGGTTGTCAAGGTGGTGCACTGGGCTGCATCGAATGGCGATCGGTCAGAAAATGGGGACTATATCTACGGCAAAAAGCGCCTAAGAGAGATTGATCGCCGTATTCGCTTCCTCAATAAACGCCTTGAATTTGCTGTGATTGTCGATAATCAAGCTCGTAAATCGGGGGAAGCCGATGCCGAGCAAGTCTTTTTTGGTGCCACGGTTACCTTTGCCAATTTAGAGGGCTCAGATGCCGGGCAGGAAACGACCATCACGATAGTGGGAGTAGATGAAGTAGATTTAGATAAGGGGCATGTGAGCTGGGTTTCCCCTATTGCCAAAGCCTTAATTAAAGCGCGTTTAGGCGATTGCGTGAAAATCCACACCCCAACAGGTCCTACTGAAATTGAAATACGAGATGTTCAATACCTGTGAGCGCTAGCGAGGTAGTTAACTCACCCTCGTGCGGGTAACACGCATGACATCATGATTGGCACGCAAACTACGCATCACCTTCGAGAGATGCAAGCGGTCAGAAACTTGAATCGTAAAACGAATGGTGACGGCATCTTCTTTATAGCGATCATCCATTGAAACGTTCATGATGTTTGAATCTGCAGCAGTCACGCTGCTAGCCACTCTTGCTAGAACACCTTTGCCCTGGCGAGTGTCGATTGCTAAATCAACTTCAAACTCACGATTGACTTCTTTGCCCCACTCAACCTCTACCCATTTATCGCTATCTTTAGAGAGCATGCGCAGAGCCACTGAGCAATCATTGGTATGCACCTGTAAACCCTCTCCTTTACCTAGATAGCCGATGATGTTATCTCCTGGTATCGGGTGACAGCAACTTTGAAAGCTGATCGAGTTCCCCTCGCGCCCATCCACTAAGATGGCCTGCCGTTGATGGTGATGTGAAGCTATCTCTTGCTGTGGAGAAACCCAATCTGAAGCACCTAAGCGCATTTGCTCAGAACCGCCCTCATCATCTATCAAAATCTTTAATCGAATCGCCAACTCTTGAGCAGACCTACGACCAAGGGCGATATTGACACAAGCCTCTTCGCGCGCCTTATCTCCCGTCCAATGTAAGAGCTTCTCCCAAATCTCTGGAGATAGCAGCCCTGCATCTACGCCTTGCTGACGCAAAGCACTTGCCAATAAGCGCTCACCTAACTGCAAAGATTCAGCATAGTGCTTGGTTTTAAGAGAGTGTCGAATTGACGCACGCGCCTTACCCGTTCTGACAAAGGCAAGCCAACCTGGATTAGGCTGAGAATTAGCGGAAGTGACCACCTCGATAATGTCGCCATTCTTAAGCTCACTGCGCAAAGGCAGTTGCATGCCATTAATCTTGACTGCCACACAAGTATTACCTAAATCACTGTGAATCGAATAAGCAAAATCTAAGGCGGTAGCCCCTCGAGGCAAGGCTCTAATCTGACCTTTTGGCGTAAATACATAGACAGCATCCGGAAATAAATCAATCTTGACATGCTCTAAAAATTCTTGAGAGTCTCCACTGCTATCTTGAATATCAATTAAAGACTGAAGCCATTGATGAGCACGGTTTTGCACCTCACTCATATCTGGCGAGCCATCCTTATAGGCCCAATGTGCTGCAACACCTGCTTCAGCAACTGCGTGCATATCGCTTGTACGAATCTGAAACTCTACTGGTACGCCTGAGGGTCCCAATAGAGTGGTATGCAAAGATTGATAACCATTGAGTTTAGGGATCGCAATGTAATCCTTAAACTTGCCTGGCATGGGTTTATAAAGTGAATGCAATAAACCCAGTGCGCGATAGCACTCGTCAATCGAATGCACTGTGACTCTAAAAGCATATACATCGAGTACTTGAGAAAAACTCAAATGCTTGCTGCGCATTTTGTTATAGATACTAAACAGGGTTTTTTCACGGCCCTGCAGATCTACTCCAAGATTGGCTTTAGCAAAAGCCATTCTGGTGTTCTGCAAAATCTTTTCAACCATTTCTTTACGATTACCGCGCGCCCGTTTTACAGCCCCTTCAATTACTCTAAAGCGCATGGGCATCGAAAAGCGGAAGCTCAGATCTTGCAAGTCTCGATAAATAATATTTAATCCAAGACGATGCGCAATGGGTGCGTAAATCTCAATGGTTTCTGCTGCAACTCTGCGACGCTTTTCCATTGGAACGGCGTCGAGTGTTCGCATATTGTGCGTGCGATCAGCCAGCTTTACGAGAATCACCCTGACATCGCGAGCCATCGCCATGAACATCTTCCGAAAGCTCTCCGCCTGAGCTTCGGCATGACTCTGAAACTCTAACTTATCAAGCTTAGTTAAACCTTCGACTAGCTCAGCAACCTTAATGCCAAATTTTTCAATCAAGTCAATCTTGCTACAACCGGTATCTTCGATGACATCATGCAATAAAGCCGCCATGATAGATGCAGCATCGAGACGCCAAGTAGCACATAACTCTGCAACTGCTACAGGATGGGTAATGTATGGCTCACCACTATGCCTATACTGCCCAAGATGAGCAGCATCAGAAAACTGAAATGCTTTTTTGATTAACGCAACTTCATTTGGCTTGAGATAGTCCAGTTTCGACAGCAGGCCATCGATTGATACAACTTGATGTTTTAACGGAAGTGTAGGCGCTGAAGTAGGGCCAAACAAATGTCGACTCGATTGAGCCAACAAGGTAGCGATGATTGATGGCTTGTCGGCTTTTGAAGTCTCTTTGGGCGAGACTTGGCCGGAAGATTCCGATGTGTTGAGATTACCTAAGGGGAGCTCCACACCGGAACCCCTAAATTACAAAGGTACTTTGGTCAACATATCACGGTCAGTTACACCAGCAGCAACTTCACGTAATGCAACTACAGTTGCTTTATCTCTGGACTCGACACGTGGAGAGTGACCTTGAACTAATTGACGCGCACGATACGTCGCAGCCAAAACGAGTTCAAAACGATTTGGAATAGTCTTTAAACAATCTTCTACAGTAATACGGGCCATGCTGGACTCACTTAATTTAGGTTTGAGCCTATAGGATAACTGATTAAACCCCAAGTCGCTTCAAAAGCGCGGGGTTGCGGGCCATTATTGGCCCGGAGCGAAGTCGACTAGCAGCAAGAATGTGCCTCAAATCAGTCAAAGCCTGCTCAAAATCGTCATTGACCACAATAAAATCTGCTTCGTGGGCATGCAAAAGCTCGAGGTGAGCTGCAGCCAAGCGTCTTTGGATGGTTGCCTCATCATCCTGGCCCCTCTTACGTAAGCGCTCTTCCAAAGCCTCAAAGGAAGGGGGAAAAATAAAGATCCACTGCACCTCAGGAATAATCTGCCGAATTTGTTGCGCGCCCTGCCAGTCAATTTCTAACATGACATCACGGCCGGTTTTCATCTGCGCTTCAATCCAGGCACGTGAAGTGCCATAAAAATTACCGTGGACCTCTGCATACTCCAAAAATTGGCCTTGATCGCGCTCGGCAATAAAAGTTTCTCTTGGAACAAAACGATAATCCTTGCCATCCACCTCCCCGGGTCTTGGTGCACGAGTAGTGGTTGATAAAGACAATTTCAACGCAGCATCTTCTTGCAAAAGCGCATTGACTAATGATGACTTACCAGCCCCAGAGGGGGCTACGATCATCAACATGCTGCCTTGATAAGCAGGCGAGAGATTGGGTTTAGGATTGGCAGTCATGGCTTTACAAATGGATTACTCTAAATTTTGCACCTGTTCACGCATCTGCTCAATTAAGAGCTTAAGTTCTAGAGCGGCTTGGGTACATTCCTCTGAAACAGACTTCGAGCTAAGGGTATTTGCCTCACGATTGAGCTCTTGCATTAAGAAATCCAAGCGCTTACCAACCGGCCCTTTTCCTGCCAGAGCAGTATCAACTGCCTGAAGATGGGTCTTTAAACGGGCAAACTCTTCAGCGACATCTATGCGTACCGCATACAGCACAACTTCTTGACGAATGCGCTCCATAAGCTCAGTACTGCCTTTAGATTGCTCTTGACTTGCTAACGCCTCTGCCAAGCGCTCAGTCAACTTCTCTTGGTACTGCGCTACATATTCTGGTACTTTCGGTTCAATTGTTTTCACAATCTCACGCATCTTGGCAGTGATGTTTGTTAGTACGGCAACCAAAGCCTTGCCTTCGGCATGACGACTTTCCATGAGAGCGGCTAATGCTGCCCTACCAGCCTCAAGAGTGCCGACAATCCATCCCTCTTCTTCGCCTCTGGGCTCAGAAACAATCCCAGGCCAACGCAAAATATCAGCCATACGCAATGCCTCTGCTTGAGGAAAAGCTTCTAGCGCTTTTTCTTGAAGCGTATACAGCGCGTCTAAGCGGTCTTTATTTAAAGCACCTAGAGCATGGGGGTTGGCTTTAGCATTGCCTGCAGAACCCGCATTGACTCTCCAAGCAGCCCGAAACTCCACCTTGCCACGGGACAAACTTTGAGCAGCGAGCTCTCTAAGAGCAGGCTCAGCCCCACGACATTCATCCGGCAGACGAAAGCCCAAATCCAGAAAGCGGCTATTTACAGCCCGACATTCCACCTGCAGATCAGCAACTACACCATTTCCTAAGGGAACCTGGCGAGAAGCGCTGCCATAACCAGTCATGCTCGATATCATATGGACATTGTAGATTCATTGTGAATTCCACCCAACCCTTACGATCAATTTAGGACTAAACCCAATGAGCAGCCCAAACTCTGGCAATATGACCCGCCCCAGCGGCCGCACTCCAACTGAGTTACGCCCTATCAGCATCAGTCGCGCCTTCACAAAACATGCCGAAGGCTCAGTATTAATTGCCTTTGGCGATACGAAGGTACTATGCACTGCAAGCGTTTTAGAGAAAGTTCCGCCTCACAAGAAAGGCTCTGGTGAGGGATGGGTAACTGCTGAATACGGTATGCTGCCGCGCTCGACCCACACCCGCAGTGATCGTGAAGCAGCTCGCGGTAAGCAGTCGGGACGAACCCAAGAAATCCAACGTCTTATAGGTCGCGCTATGCGCAGTGTGTTTGACCTCAAGATCTTAGGTGAGCGCACTATTCATCTAGACTGCGATGTCCTGCAAGCAGATGGGGGCACCAGGACCGCCTCCATCACCGGCGCCTATGTTGCGGCCCGTGACGCTATTAATACTTTACTGACAAGCGGAGTACTGAAAACAGATCCCATCATCGATAGCGTTGCCGCCATCTCCGTGGGAATCTATCAGGGTATCCCTGTTCTGGATTTAGATTACCCAGAAGATTCCTCTTGCGATACCGATATGAATGTCGTCATGACTGGTAAAGGCGGGATGATTGAAGTGCAAGGCACAGCTGAAGGTGCCACCTTCTCTCGCGCTGAGTTAAATGCAATGCTTGATTTAGCCGAGCAAGGTATTCATGATTTAAGCCGTCTGCAAAAAGAAGCTTTTCAGTAAAGAGCAAGGGATCAATTGTGCAAAAGCTAGTCCTAGCGTCTAACAATGCTGGCAAGGTTCGGGAGTTTCAAGAACTTCTCGCACCCTTTCAGTTTCAGGTGATCCCACAAGGAGAGCTTGGTATTGCTGCAGCAGAGGAACCTCACCTGACCTTTGTTGAGAATGCGCTTGAGAAAGCCCGTCACGCTAGTGCTTCAAGCGGTTTACCAGCATTAGCAGATGACTCCGGAATTTGTGCTCATGCACTTTTGGGCGAACCGGGGATTCATTCTGCTCGCTATGCTGGGGCTAATGGCGATGATGCTGCCAATAATCAAAAATTACTCACAGCCATCCAAAATGAATCTGACCGAAGCGCGCACTATGTTTGCGCTCTAGTGATGGTCAATAGTGCGAATGATCCTGAGCCCTTAATTGTTCAAACACGTTGGTATGGGCAAATTATTGATCAAGCAAAAGGAAATTTTGGATTTGGTTATGACCCCTATTTTCTGCTACCCGAACTTGGGAAAACAGCTGCTGAATTAGACCCTGCAGAAAAAAATCGCATCAGCCATCGCGGTCAAGCACTACGTGAACTCATTGCGCAATTAAAGACTCGTGCTTAATTCTCCTCAGTCACTACTCCATAGCCAGCCAGCCCTAAAAGCGCTGCCACCCCTTTCTCTATACATTCACTTTCCATGGTGTGAGAAGAAGTGCCCTTACTGCGATTTCAATTCCCATCAGATTAAGGACATCAATGCAAACTCAACTCAAGGTTTTGATGAGGCGCGTTACATTCATGCCCTTATTGCAGATCTAGAAACTGAGCTTCCTCGCATATGGGGGAGACAAGTGCACAGTATTTTTATTGGCGGTGGCACCCCCAGCCTTCTCTCACCGGAGGGTATGGATCAGTTACTTTCTGCAATCCGAGCACGCGTTCACTTAGAGCCCAATTGTGAGATCACGATGGAGGCCAACCCTGGCTCAGTGGAATCAGAAAAATTTGCTGCTTTTGCTAAATCTGGAATTAATCGTATCTCCCTAGGTATCCAGAGTTTTCAAGATGATGCTCTCAAGACGTTGGGGAGAATTCACAATGGAGAGCAAGCTAAGCGAGCGATTGAAATTGCCCTGCAACATTTTGCCTCGGTCAATCTAGACTTGATGTATGGCCTTCCAAAGCAAACCTTAGAGGCAGCTCGAGCTGATATCGAAACTGCTCTCTCTTTTAATACGCCACATCTGTCTTTTTACAATCTCACTTTAGAACCGAATACGTATTTCGCTAGCTTCCCACCCCAACTTCCCAATGAGGATGAGATTGATAGCATCTTTGAGCAAAACTTAGCGCTTTTGGAAAATGCAGGTTACCGACGCTATGAAGTTTCTGCTTACGCTAAAAAAAATCAAGAATGTAAACATAATTTAAATTACTGGCGCTTTGGTGACTACATTGGAATTGGCGCTGGCGCCCATGGCAAGATCTCCTTTCCAGACCGGATCACTAGACAAGTTCGCGAGCGCCATCCAGAAACGTATATGCAAGCAATGGAGTCAAAAGGCAATGCACTCATTGAGTCCAAAGAGATTGCAACTCAAGATCTTCCTTTTGAATTCATGCTCAATACTTTGCGCCTAACTGATGGCGTAGATACCGCCACTTTTAGCGAGCGAACTGGTCTGCCTCTCAATACGATATCCAAGGCTTTAGATGAGGCTAGCCAAAAAGGTTTGCTAGATTCAAATCCGAGTAAGCTTAAGCCGACCACACAAGGCTTGCGCTTTCTGAATAACTTACAAGAAATATTTCTCTAAAAAGAAATTATTTCCCAGTCCAA
>JBFZCO010000040.1:0-2727 GCA_041307885.1 Burkholderiales bacterium
GGGTGCCCCAGCAATTCCTATGGAGGAGTTGAGCTACGAACAATGGATGAATGTAGTAAATGCAAACCTTTGTGGTGCTTTTTTATGCTCCCAAGAAGCGATCCGTATGATGAAGGCGCAAGCACCCCAAGGTGGCAGAATCATTAATAACGGTTCTATTTCTGCACATGCGCCTCGCCCGATGTCAGCACCTTACTCAGCAACTAAGCATGCCATCACAGGATTAACTAAATCGATTGCCTTAGATGGACGGCCATTTAATATTACCTGCGGTCAAATTGACATTGGCAATGCGGGAACTGAGATGACAATTCCAATGGCTGCCGGCATTATGCAAGCAGATGGCTCAAAAAAAGCAGAGCCTTTGATGGATGTTGATCATGTTGGTCAGGCCGTACTACACATGGCCCAACTACCTCTAGAAAGCAATATTCTGTCGATGACGATCATGGCCAGTAAGATGCCATTTGTGGGTCGCGGTTAACTACGGCCTTACTGAATCAACTATCAACTGAATATTGCCAGTACCCACTGGAATTGTTTTGGGTGTGGAAATAAGATCGCCAGATTCAGGCATAGCCATTCCCGTTTTTGAAATACGCACCTCTACCGATACTTCTGGCAACTGAGAAATCAACGCATTCGGACTCATAGCCAAGGAATCATTTAATGTAAATGTCATTGGAAATGATGTCACTGCAGTTTTGTAAACTGCTACTGGCATGCGTTCACCTGGTTTACGAGCAATGACCATCAAAGTATCGCCTGATTTCAGCTTAGACTTTAGATCAGGCGCAAGCTCAACCTGCCCATTAATCCCTTTTGTGCTCATTGCTGGCTTGCTAGCTGGAGCAAGACCTCCTTTGCTACGCGCCTCATCAATGGATGCCGCTATCGAACGTGCCTCATCAGAATCTGCTGGCAACTGCTTAGCTAAGCGCTCCCATGCAACGATTGCGGCTTTGTAGTTTTGCGTCTCAAAAGCAGCTGTTCCCTTAAGCCAGAGGGCTAATAGATTATCTGGGTCAAGCGTAAGCGCCTTATTAATCAGCTGCATTGGCTTACCAGCAAAATTCCCATTGTTATTTGCAGCAATGACATCAGCATAATCTGCTAATAACTGTGGATCTGAATCGACATATGAACCAGCGCGAGCATAAGCATTTTGAGCCTCGACATTGCGGCCCAAGACGCGATATGAGCGCGCCAACATTGCCCAGCCCTGCAAATTGTCTGGCTCCTTCTCTAGCTTTTTCGCAAACTCAGCAACCATCTTCTCTACCGACTCATTGGTCATAGAGGTTTCGGCATTTTTCTGTGCGATGCTTGGGGCTTCACCTAAGAAAACATAAAAGCCTGTTGAAAGAAGTACTACAAAAAGGCAAACACCAATAATTGTTTTCTTAGGTGAGCCCATAATCGATGAATCATCAGGCTCATCTGTATCTTGAGATAAACGTTGGCGCATTTCTGCATGAGCCTGATCATAGCTTTCTTTATCAATCGCTCCTGATGCACGCTCTGCCTCGAGTTTGTCTAATTCCTCACGATAAATTGCGGCATTCATTTGGCGACGTGAAGTAGCAAGCTGTTTTGGCTTAAAGAATAATGGACGCAGCAACCAAATTAAGGTTGCTATCAATAAGAGGAGAGCGGAAATTAAAAAACTAGTCATGTTTACTTTCAGAAGCACTTGGGCGAGTGTCTTTTAATAAGCTATCAACTCGACGATTCTCTTCCTCTGATAAGGTAGTGCTAGGCACAATGTGGTTTCGACGTCGAAGATAGATTAATAAACCCGCTATACCTACCAATAAAATAATAAATGGTCCAATCCATAGAAGCCACGTAATTGGTTTGACGGGTGGTCGATAGAGGACAAAGTCACCGTAACGATCAACCATGAAGGTGCGAATTTGTTCATCGGTTTTTCCCTCCTGAATCAAAGTTCGAATCTCTCTGCGTAGATCGTTTGCCAACTCCGAGCGTGATCCTGCCAGAGACTCGTTTTGACATACTAAGCAACGCATCTCTTCAGAGATAACAATGAGGCGTTGCTCGATTACTGGATCATCCGCTAGTGGCGCCGCCTCTTTAGCCAAAGCATGATTAGCCATGTAGCTTGAACAAGTCAGCACAAGAGCTAGAAGGAGTCTTTGAAAACTCATTGAAGTTGACCCAAAAGAGGAATCATCTTTTGATTCAATAAATTCATAGTGATTGGGCCAATATGCTTGAATCGAATAATGCCTGCCTTATCAATCACATAGGTCTCAGGTACGCCATAGACCCCATAGTCGATACCCACACGACCATTTACATCTGATACTGATAAAACATAGGGATCACCTTGTCGAGCTAGCATTGCTAGGGCATCGTCACGCTTATCTTTGTAATCGAGTCCAACGATAGGCGCTACGTTTAACTTGCCCAGCTCGACCAGCACGGGGTGCTCTTCTCTACAAGCTACACACCAAGAAGCCCAAACATTCAGAACCCATACCTGGCCCTTCATGCTTTCAGGAGAGAAGTTTTTAGATGGATCTGCAAGTTGCGGTAAATTAAAGCTGGGGGCTGGCTTACCAATTAAGGGGGAAGGCACTTCGTGCGGATCACGACTTAATCCAACAGCTAAAAAAACCACTAAGACAACAAACAATACGAGCGGAATTAAAAACTTGGCTTTCATGCCACCGCTTTCCGTAACTTCATACGATAGCGTTTATC
>JBFZCO010000041.1:0-3510 GCA_041307885.1 Burkholderiales bacterium
GCAAGCAATGCAATTGACCCAGTATTAATCACCATCGCTTTAGCCCAGCCATACAAGAAGGAAACATTCTTGCCATAGGCTCTAGTCAAGAAATGATAATCACCACCAGCATGAGGGTAAAGGGTTGCCAATTCGGCATAACAAAGGGCACCAGCGAGGGAGATAACTGCACCGCCCACCCAAAGTGCCAGAGCCCATCCAACATCGCCAGTGATCCCCGCTACCATGGATGGCGTTTTAAAGATGCCGGCACCAATGACGATGCCGACAATAATTGCAATAGCTCCTAGTGGGCTAAGTAAGCGCTGAGGCAAAGCCCCCGAATCACTAACTGGCATCTAGCAAAGGCTTAAAGGCGCTTACCAGTAATTTCGGTATCGTTGTAATACCTGCTCTTATAAATACTTTTCATCTCGTTGTTATTTACAACCATTTTCACGAAATGCGAAGTCTTGTCACGATCGAGATACGTAAAGCTAAGTGTTGAACCATCCAATTTGGGATTTAGGAGGGGTTGCGAGTAGTTGCCAATTTGAAGATTGCCGCCTATTTTTTGATAATGTTGAGACAGTTTAAGGGTCGTCTTTTCCGTTTCCATTCCTGAAATTACCCAATCCCCCGCTACCTGAGCTGGAACGACCCAATAATAGGCCTTAGCAGGAGCATCAATTTCAACATCTGGATCCCAATCACCCATATTAAATGCATGTGATGTTACTCGTGTACCAGGCTTCATCTTTAATATGGTGGGACGTAAGGCGAGATTAAGTTCTGGCAATAAATACATCGTGACAACAGTTGCCTTACTAAAATCTTCTACGAAGATATCGCCATTGATAATCTTGACACGATTAGCAACCCCAGAGCGATCAACATTACGCTGGGCTAACTGTGCCATTTCAGGATTAAACTCAATCCCTACTGCACGCGCGCCAAAATCTTTTGCCGCTGAAATCGCAATTCTGCCATCGCCAGAACCAAGATCGTAGACTAAATCGTTGGGTGTTACCTTGGCAGTTTTTAACATGAGGGCCAGCAATTCATTGCTAGTGGGCACCCAAACTACGTCTTTACCTTCTTGGCCAACTCGAGGTTTATATTTATCGTCGCCACCCTCTAAGTCGCCCAAAGCAAATGCATTAACAGCCAATAAGGCGCTCAAGACCATAAACCAAACTTTAAAATTCTTCATAAGATGTCCAAAAAATAAGGCGATAGGATGGGTTTTATTTATTACAGAACTAAGATAAACGCATAATAGAATAAGTTTGCTGGTCTGACCCTAAAATTCTTAAAAAGCCCTAAAACAGAGGGTTTACTCAAATGCAACAACCCTCTTACTTGATTATTGACAAGAGACTACTGTAATCATCGCGCCATAGAGTAAAGCCTTTGGGATCTTCGATCTCTTGCGCATTAACAAATTGAATATCTCGAAAAGCCTTTTTATCTTTACTCACGAGGGCCCATTCCGAGCGATACCCTACTTTCGTTTCTGAAGCAGAAAAGCTTACCAACTTGATATCTTGATCAAAAGAATTTGCTGCGGTTTTAACAACAGGTCGTAAGTTCAAAAAGCGATTAGTAATGTGTAATGCCAGAATTCCGTCACTCTTTAAGTGCCTAAAGTACTGAGTAAATGCTTCTTTGGTCAGCAAATGAATGGGTACAGAATCTCCTGAAAAAGCATCTATCACGAGTACATCAAATTGTTGATTGGGCTCCTCCTCTAGCTGCAAGCGCGCATCCCCTAGAACATGCTCGATACTTGCAGAACTGTTAGATAGGAAGGTGAAGTGCTTTTCGGCAGCGTCAATCACTTGCGGGTTGATTTCATAAAAGCGGTAGACATCGCCTTTGCGTGCATACCCAGCTAAGGTACCAACACCTAAACCTACTACACCCACTTTAATAGGCTGGCTAGATTGGGACTTCACTAAGATAGCTTGCCCTACCCCGCTCTCACGCACATAGTAAGTCGTAGGCTCTTGGGCTTTAGCAGGATCCGTGAACTGACTGCCGTGGCTAATCTGGCCGTGCTGCATAGTTTTATAACCGCGAGCCTCATCGACATACACCTTTAAGGTTCCATAGAAATTTCGGTGACTTAGCTCTATACCAGCAACATCATGCGAATGATCGCCAATGCGAATCATGCTAATAAGTACTAAGAATGAGGCTATTCCAGTTGCCGTTACTAGCTTCATTTTCTTCGTTTTAAACTGCGCACTAGCCATAAATATCAAAGCAACCACAATGGCGGTTAATACGATACCAACGGATAGCTCATAGTTTTCTGTAAACCAGTATGGAGCAATGATGCCTACGAAAAACCCACCCATAACACCACCTACTGCCAGCATTAAATAGTAAGTAGTTAAATAGCGTGAATTTGGTTGCTGGGATGCAAGTTCACCGTGACAAACCATGCAAACAACAAAAAATGAAAATAAATTAATACCCGTTGAAACAAACACTGGCAATTCATTCAGGCCTAAGGTTGGTAAATAAGCCAAAATAAAGAGCGCCGCTACTAGCAAGGGCAAATAAAGCTTTCTTTTATACCAACCGCTACCTTCAAAGCAAATAATGAAGGACAGCAAATACAAGGCCAGTGGGGCAACCCAAATCATCGGTACAGGTGCGATATTCTCAGTTAAAAAACTGGTATCTGCCACCATCAATATCGATGGACATGCCGCTAACAATATCCAAATGAATAAACGGGAAACAGTAGGTGCAGGAACATGCTCTTTTTCAGCTTCTACTAGAGCAATACTATTGCGATTGCGCCAAGCTAGAACTCCGCAGGTGAGGACAAATACGGCATATAAAGCGGACCAGCAATAAGATTGCCACTTAGTTGGTAACAATGGCTCAAAAGCAATCGGATAGGCCAATAAAGCCAACATGGATCCAAAGTTAGACAACGCAAATAGACGGTAGGCTATTCCACCCGTACGCTCACGTGCAAACCAAGCCTGAATCAAGGGCCCAGTTGTGGAAAGCACAAAATAAGGCAGGCCGATCGAAGCAAATAAAAGGCCTAAAATTTGTAGTGTGGGATTTTCGCTACCCGTAGGCTTCCACGACTCACTCGCAGTCAGTGGCAACAAAGATAAACTGATCAAGAGCAGCGCAATATGTAACATGCTTTGCCGATATGGAGTGAGCGCCTTCACAATCCAATGCGAATAAATATATCCAAACAACAAGGTTGCTTGAAAGAAAAGCATACAAGTTGTCCAAACTGATGCTGAACCGCCAAACCATGGCAAGATCATTTTTCCAATTAAAGGCTGCACCTGAAACAATAAAAAGGCGCTTAAAAAAATGGTGAGGCCGTATTGAAAAGTCAGCTGTAAGTTGTATTTCATATTGTGATGATGTTATAGCTTTATGTTGTAGAGAAATCTATTGATACTTGGGGGAGTATTCTGCCCTAACCTATAACTCTAAATACGCATTATTTAAATACTGGCAAAGAAAGATTGGCGCCAGTTTACATGG
>JBFZCO010000042.1:0-14145 GCA_041307885.1 Burkholderiales bacterium
TTCGATTGATGCAGACTGATAACCGGGCATTTGTATTAGATATCGATACGCCAAGAGATGTTGACTCAAACAAGCTCACTTTTTGAGTAGCCTACTTATTGAAAATCTTGCCATTTATTCTGATCCAGAGAGCATATTGGGCGAACTAGAACTCAATATGGCAGATAGATTCAGTGGTACTTGAGGGTATATGCCTAGAGAAAGTATGATTTTTACTCAATAGTATGGACGAATGTCCAAACTTCTTGAATTAACTTATGTCAGCGAGCCAGTTCAGGAAATGTCATTTTTAGGACTTACGCGACTCCTTTATCACTCTTACTTAAGAAATACCAAATTAGGGATCACAGGCGTACTCATTTTTGAGAATAATCAATTTGGGCAGGTGATCGAAGGGCCTGAGGATGTGATTAAATCCCTATGGGAGAAAATCCAACAAGATGATCGCCATAAAAATATTCGTTTAATAGAAGAGAAAGCCATCACCAGTAGAAGTTTTAAAAAGTGGACTATGGTATTTGAGGGTGATGAAGAGATATTTAAGAGATTGCCAGAAGTCAGTGAAGCTATTGAATCGGTTAATTTCCCTACTGGACATCCATTATTGATTGCATTACGCCAAGCGGGCTCTGAAAAATCCTAAGTAAGCACTTTTTATTAGAATGTATTAATATAAAAAAATTAATTAACATCTGCGAGCATATATGAATCAAAAAAGCATGATTTCGGTACGTGATAAATCAAAAAATATCTATTTAGTGGGCATCATCATTTTTAGTGGCATTTTTTCAACCATATCTTTATGTGTCTGGTTTGTCTCTAAACTGAACTTTTCATGATCTAAGCTAGTCTTCCCAGGGAGACTACTGCAATTAATCATTTGTAAATTGTAGTTTTGCAAGATGAGAGTAAAGGCCCCCTTGGGCTATGAGGTCTGCATGATTGCCGGTTTCAATAATGCGGCCATGCTCCATGACAATAATTCGATCTGCCTTTTTTACAGTAGATAGCCTATGTGCAATCACAATGGTTGTTCTTCCGCTCATAGCAACCTCAAGCGCTTTTTGCACTAGCCTTTCTGATTCTGCATCTAGAGAGCTTGTAGCTTCATCCAAAAGGAGTAATGGGGGATTTTTTAACAATGCCCTTGCAATTGCAATGCGTTGCTTTTGGCCACCAGATAGTCTGACGCCGCGGTCGCCCAGGAAGGTTTCATAGCCTTCTGGAAGTCTAGAGATAAACTCATCGACTGCAGCGAGATGAGCTGCCTTATAGACTTCATCATCACTTGCATCTTCTCTTCCATAGCGGATATTTTCTAAGGCATTTTCAGAAAATATACTAATGTCTTGCGGGACAACGCCAATTAAGCGCCTTAAATCGGTTAGCTTAAATTCTCTAATATCTACGTTGTCAAACTGGATGCCGCCAGCCTGCGGGTCATAAAAGCGCTGAATTAACTTGAAGAGTGTTGTCTTACCTGATCCTGACGGACCAACTAAAGCGATCTTTTCACCGGCCTTGATAGTGAGATTGATATCGGAAAGAATTAAGTTAGGATTTGAGGAGTAGGAAAAGCTTAAATCATTGATTTCAACGCTGATGGCATTTCCAAGCTTATCCAATCTTTGGTGAGGATTAGCCGGACTCTGTATCTTAGATTGGTAGCTTAGCAACTCTAAAAGTCTTTCACCTGCGCCAATAGCTCTTTGCGTATCACCCAGAACTTCAGATATGGCTGCGATGGATCCTGCCACGATGACAGCGTATAGAAAAAACTGGGTGAGTTGGCCGCTGGATATTTCACCGTTACTGACAGCATAAGCGCCAAGCCATAGTACTAAGATAATGCTGGTGAATCCCAAAAGAATGGCAACAAAGGTGAGCTTTCCTCGTGCCGCACTTCTAATTTTTGAGGCAATAAATGATTTTTCAATCGATTGATTAAAGGTATTGATTTCTTTTTCTTCGTTTGCAAAAGATTGCACTGTAAAAATAGCATTAATCTTTTCTCCCGCAATAGCGGAAGTGAGTGCAATTTTGTCTTGTGAATTCCTAGACAGTTGTCTTACCTTTTTACCCATCAGCATGATTGGGATTACTGTCAGTAATAGAGTTAATAAAATAAGAAGTGACAATTGAATGCTGGTGATGAACATCATTGCCATGCCACCAATTAGTAAGAATAAATTCCTGACAGCCATTGAAATGCTAGTGCCAAGTAAAATTTGAATAATGGATGTGTCGTTATTGATCCGAGATAGAATTTCTCCACTTTGTTGGGTCTCGAAAAACTCAGGGCTTTGAGAAATAATATGGGCATAAATATTCTTTCGAATATCGCAGGTCACTCTTTCGCCTAGCCATGACACGAGGTAGTAGCGTAGTGAACTTGCCAATGCTAGTACAAATGCTGCCCCGAATAAATTAATAAAAGTGAAATTTATTTGCGCCTGACTTGCTGTACTAAAGCCTTGGTCAATGATGCTTCTAAAGCACAGTGGAACTACTAAAGTTGCTGCAGCAGCAAGAATAAGGCTGATGGCTGCTAATAAAAGTTGTTTTTTATACGGTTTTATAAAGGGCAGAAGCGTTTTTAAGGCTTTAAGCTTCTGGGTACTTTGTGATTCTTTTTCAGGCATAAACAGTTTCTCTATTGGCGCGTTGTGCTGGCGGGGCTACCTAAGGATATTGCAATCAGTTAGGGTGAATGCCTAGAAATAGGGCTTTAGGTCACCAGAATTGGCCAAGCTGGGTTTAATTCTGATGAATAACATATAAAAATCGAAGAATATGAAGGGGTGTTACGTACATTTAGTTACACTAATCTAAGTAAAATTTAACCTTAATATTAATCTGCCTTGGGATAACAATGGCCTTTAATTTTCCATTTACAGCAATCGTCTCACAAGCTGAAATGAAGCTTGCAATCATACTTTGTACTATTGACCCCTCTATTGGTGGCGTACTCATTTTTGGCGACCGAGGTACAGGAAAATCGACCACGATTAGATCCTTAGCCTCACTTCTGCCATCAATGAAGTCTGTTGTGGGCTGTGCCTATCATTGTGATCCTGATTCTGTAAATCTGTGTCCTGATTGTTTAGCAAAAAAAGCGAGTGGCAAAAAACTCCTTTCGGAGCAAATTCCAGTTCCCGTAGTTGATCTACCATTAGGAGCTACTGAGGATAGGGTAGTGGGCGCGCTTGATATAGAGAAGGCACTTACGCAAGGAATCAAATCCTTCGAGCCAGGTCTGCTTGCTAAGGCTAATCGTGGATATCTTTATATTGATGAGGTGAATTTACTCGAAGATCATTTAGTTGATCTATTGATAGACGTTGCTGCATCTGGAGAAAATATTATTGAGCGTGAGGGCTTGAGTATTCGACATCCAGCTCGATTTGTATTGATTGGTAGCGGCAACCCGGAAGAGGGTGAATTACGTCCACAAATGTTAGACCGATTCGGTCTGTCGATCGAGGTAAGAACACCGACAGACTTTAAGGAGCGGGTTGACATCATTAAAAAGCGTGATGAGTTTGAGCGTAATCCTGAGAAATTTATTGCTCAATGTGAAGCAGAAGAGCTTGAGCTGAAGAAAAAGATTAGTAAATCAAAAAAAATGCTAGATAAGGTAGAGGTTGATGACAGCCTATTAGAGTTGGCTACCAAACTTTGCGCCCATTTAGGTACAGATGGCTTAAGAGGTGAGTTGACTCTCTTGAGAGCTATCAGAGCCCTTGCAGCTTTTGAGGGCAAGAAAAAAGCCTCCTTGGATCATTTGAAGAAAATTGCTCCTATTGCTCTTGGTCATCGCTTACGCCGAAATCCACTAGATGACAGCAGTTCAAGCATTCGGATTGAACGTGCTATGCAAGAATTTTTTGCTAATACATCGAAGTGAATCCAGTTCCAGTAGCGTGGTTTGATGCCAATGTTGTTGCCGCGCTTTTGGCGGTTAACCCACATGGGCTTAAAGGGGTTTGTATCAAGGGACGTTTTGGCCCCGTAAGAGACGCATGGTTGAATTACTTTACCGATCTCATCTCGCCACAGTCCCAGCTTCTGAAGGCGCCTAGCAATATAGCGGTCGAGCAGTTATTAGGCTCATTAGATATTGAAGCAACGCTCAATAGCGGTTCTTTGGTTCACAGCCAGGGACTCTTAAAGAGAGCTCAGGGAAATTTCTTGTTGTTGTCCATGGCTGAGCGAATTGATATTGGGGTTCTTGCATTAATTTCTCAAGCCTTAGATGCTGGCAATGTTTTTTCTCAATCAGCTAATCATAGTGATGCCTGCGATACCTATTTTGGTGTGATTGCTTTTGATGAGTCGGAAGCGGCGGACGAGAGTTTTAGCCCTAGGATGACCGACAGACTTGCTTTTGAAGTGTATCTCGATCAATTTTCTCTTGCCGATACTCAAAAAAATCTGGAAATTCACCCTGAGGATATTCAAGCAGCTAAAGAGCAATTGCCTCATGTAGTGTGTAGCCCTGAGTTTATTGAGGTCTTAATTAAAGCCGCTATTAACCTTGGCGTAGGCTCTTTGCGAGCCAATCAATTTGCTGTCGAGACCGCCAAAACATTAGCCGCATTAAGGGGTTTGCAAGAGGTGGGCCAAGAAGAGGTTATCGATGCAGCCAGATTGGTCTATACCTTCTCCAAAATATTGCATGCGCCACCGGAATCAGAAGAGTCTTCCGATCAAACAAACCAAGATGGTGACGAAAATACTAATCAGCAAGAAGACGCCGATCAGAAGCAAGATAATGAAAGCACTGATAACCAGCAAGAAGATCAAAATGGTGAAGCAGATTCTCAAGCACCATCTTTGGATGAGTTGGAAGATATTGTGGTTGCAGCAACTATTGCATCTGTACCAAAGAATTTACTCGGTCAGCCCAAGCAAGTGAAGAAAACCAGTAAATCTGCAACACACATTTCTGGAAAGTCTGGCTCACTACAAAAGAGTTTTGTCAGCGGAAGGCCAATGACTTCATGCCAAGGTAAACCAAGCGATGGAAGGCGTTTAGACATCCTCAAGAGTATTCGAGCGGCAATTCCCTGGCAGCGTTTTCGAAAGCCTCAGTCAGAATTATTGCAGTCGCTTTCTGAAAAAAAACCGATTTGTTTTAGAGCGGAAGACTTGCATATTAAGCAGTACTTAAAAAGGCGTGGAACGGTCACTATTTTTCTAGTTGATGCTTCCGGATCTTCTGCAACTCAACGTTTGGCTGAGGCAAAAGGTGCCTTAGAGCAGCTGTTAGCGCAATGCTATATTCGTCGAGATGAGGTAGCCATGCTATCAATGAGGGGCTCAAAGGCCGAACTGGTCTTGCCGCCAACAAGATCGCTTGTAAGGGCTAAGAGAAATTTAGCAACGCTACCAGGTGGAGGTGGCACACCATTGGCTACCGGCTTTAGAGCAGCCAATGAAATGGCAATAACACTCAAGCGCAAGGGCTTAACACCCATCATTGTGATCTTGAGTGACGGTAAGGCCAATGTCAATCTGAAGGGTGTTGGAGGCAGATCTGGCGCTCATAGCGATGCTTTGATTGCAGCCAAAGAGCTCAGAGCTAAAGATCATCGCGTTTTATTTGTAGATACTTCACCTCAGCCCGAGTTGCTCGCACAAGAGCTTTCACAAGTCATGGCTGCGCAATACCTAGCTTTGCCTTATAACAGCTCAGGTAAGACTATTTCTCGAGCTGCAATACTGCTATCCGACAATTAATCTATTTTTTTTGCGAGAGTTTATTCAAGACTTTCTTGCCCTTGATGTAGGCATTCATAAAAAGTCCGAAACCAAGCACAATGCCCAAGCATAGTGCAACATTAGTTAAGGTCAACATCTTCCACCTCCTTTATTGGTAGCGCGCTTTGTATCAATTGAAGTGCAAGCTGTTCTTGTGCCTCATGAAATAAATGACCACCTGTAACCTCAATGATTTGAGGATTGAGAAAACTTTCTTTAATTACTTTGCATAGTGGCTTTATCGGAATCCAGCCATCATCTTCCGAAACAATAAATACCAATTGAGAAGTGATCTTTTTGCATTGAGATAGAAGGCTCGGAATATCCGTTCCTGCCATAAAACTCATGGATCCATTGAGGTGATCAGCACTTCTAAAGAGGGTTTTATAGCGCTCTCTTTTACCGCTCGGAAGAGTAGATTTAGTGGAATCTAAGAGGCTATCAATCATTTTGGTGCGCGGTAGTAAATCTGATAAGACTGCAGTAAAAAAAGATGAAGTCACAATCGGATTGATAAACGGAGCGACAAAATTGCTGTAAAAATTAGGCAAGCTAATGAGTGAGGGATTTAATCCCACAATCGTTTTGGGTTGTCTATTTTTTAGGGCGTAGCTCAAGGCGAGGGTTGCACCTGCTGAGTGGCCCACAATGTGATCAACATAATCAATCTTCAGTGCATCTCTTAAGTCAGATAGTGCGCTCGCCAATTGATCTAAGTTCAGTGTTTTATTACCCAGGTTTTTTGTAAATCCATGACCAGGCAGATCTGGGGCAATTACTGTGAAATGCTGTGATAACTCAGTGAAGATATTTCCCCAAGTGTGAGCTGATGAACCTGTGCCATGCAGTAAAAGTAGGTGACTTGGAGAGCTTCCGGCAATTTGCACGTGCCAAAACAAATCACCAACCTGAATTTCTTGGCTGAAGGCATTGTTTGGCCAATCTTTTGGAATTCTTTTCATCATCTTGTACAAGTTACAGCTAAAAATTAAGGGTTAACCCCAATCATTTGGTTTGACAGCTCTCGCAATAGTGTCTATATTTTTTTACATATTAAATCGTATTTTACTTTTGACAAAGTAATTTATTCCTTCTAGGGGCAAGATCATGTCACCAATCAAGCATTTGGATAGAGCGCTAGAGCAGGCACTGAAGTCACATGAATCAGTGAAAGGGCCGGCTTTGCTTAGCAGAGCAATAAGACATGCTGTGTTTCCTGGTGGTGCGCGGATTAGACCTCAACTGACCTTAGCCGTGGCAAATGCCTGCGGTAATGATGACCCTCAGCTTTCCATGGCGAGTGCCATTGCTATCGAGATGATTCACTGCGGATCTCTAGTTCATGATGATTTGCCCTGTTTTGATAATGCCGACATGCGACGAGGTCAAACTTCAGTTCATAAGGAATATGGAGAGCGCCTCGCTGTGCTGGCTGGCGATGCACTGATTGTGATGGCTTATCAAACCATCGCGGCAGCATCAAGAAGATCATCGCAACGTTTAGCGCCAATTATTAAAACAATCTCTGCAGGTGTAGGTGCACCATTTGGAATTATTGCTGGTCAATCTTGGGAATGTGAATCGCAAGCGGTGCTGAGCGACTATCAACGATCAAAGACGGGAGCGCTTTTTGCAGCAGCTACAGCTAGTGGCGCGCAAGCTGCTGGTGCTGATGCGGAAACATGGATGGGCCTGGGCGAGTGGCTTGGTGAGGCTTATCAGATTGCTGATGATATTCGTGATGTATTGGGTGATACACAATTTCTTGGTAAACCCTCTGGTCAAGATGAAGAGCATCAACGTCCGAGTTCTGCAAAAGAGTTGGGACTCAATGGTGCTGTAGAACATTTTGATACGCTTGTTGGTAAAGCGATTGCATCGATTCCAAGTTGTGCCGGTGACGCGGCTCTTAAAAAATTAGTAGCGTTTGAAGCGGAGAGGTTACTGCCATCATCCTGGTTTGAGCGTGGCGAGAGACACATCGCTATTGCCACTCAAAAGCAGCTTGCTTAGATTTCTATTGTTCATTTAGCATGTCACTCCTCGAATCAGCTGCGATCAATACAAGCACGAGCGAATATAGTCTTTGGGAAAAGCTCTGTATCTATCGAGATCAATTGATTGCAAGTAGTCGATTCCAAAATGCAGTTGCAAAAATTCCATTTATCAACAGAATTGCAAAAAAGAGAGCCAATCAACTTTTTGATTTAATGGCTGGTTTTGTATACACGCAAATATTATTAGCTTGCGTTCGTATCAATATCTTTAATCTTCTTAAAAATGGTCCACTTCAAATCCATCTGATAAAGCAACACTGCAATCTTGAATTAGTTGCATTAAAAAAACTTCTAGATGCTGCCGTATCAATTCATCTTTTAGAGATCCGCTCTCAAGGAAGTTATGGCTTAGGAACTCTTGGTGCACCCATGGTTGGCAACACAGCATTGTCAGCCATGATTGAGCACCATACGGTTCTCTATGAGGATTTGAAAGATCCCTTGTTATTACTTTCAGGCGAAATAAAAAATAAAAATCTTGAAAAGTTTTGGCCCTATGTTTCTGCGAATAAAGAAGATCAAGAATCTCTTTTAGATAAAGAGCGTGTTAAAAATTATTCTGATTTGATGACAGCCTCTTTGCCTTTGGTGGCCGATCAGGTAGTTGATGCTTATGATTTTTCTGCACATCAATGTTTGCTTGATGTTGGAGGAGGTCAAGGTACATTTTTAAAACGTGTACACATGAACGCACCTAAACTTGGGCGTAAATTATTTGATCTTCCGGGTGTAGTTAACCTCGCTCAAGATGGGTTTTCTCAAGACCAACATCACAAGGATATTGTTGTGCATGGCGGTGATTTTTTTAAAGATCCATTGCCTCGTGGTGCGGATCTCATTACTTTAATTCGGGTGATCTTTGATCACGATGATGAGAGAGTCAAAATACTTTTACGAGCAATTTATGAAGCGCTGCCACCTAACGGTAAGCTATTAATTGCTGAGCCGATGGCAGATACCCCGGGTCATCCTGCGATGGGGCGGGCCTATTTTGGCTTTTATTTACTGGCTATGGGCCGTGAAAAACCCAGAAGTGTTGCGGAAATCACTGCTTTAGCCCTGGAATCTGGGTTTAGGGGAGCTCAAGTTCTCCCCTCAAATATGCCCATCAATGCCCAAGTTTTGTTAATAAGTCGGTAATTTAGGGTAAATACTAATATGATTAGTTTTAGAAGTGTATAAATTAGTTTACATAGAAAAAGTAAACAAAAATATACAAATGCAAAGTCAACTTCATTCGACAGCAGTGCTTCTAGAGTCTCCAGGCGAGCTCCGGTTAAAGCGTCTTTTGCTTGATGAACCAAAGGATGAAGACGTTGTTGTGCAGATCGAGTGGAGTGGCATCAGCACTGGAACAGAAAAATTATTGTGGAATGGCACCATGCCTGATTTTCCAGGAATGGGTTATCCACTAGTGCCAGGCTACGAATCAGTTGGACGCATCACAAGCGTTGGAAAAAAATCTAAATTTAGCCTTTATCAAAGAGTCTTTGTTCCGGGTGCCAAATGCTTTGGCGATGTAAAGGGCTTATTTGGTGGAGCATCCTCACACGTAGTTGTACCGAGCGATCGCATCATCGCGCTCCCAGAGTCCATTGGTGAAGAGGGCGTGTTGCTTGCACTAGCAGCAACTGCATATCACGTCACCCAGGGAAAGAAAGCATTGCAACCAGATCTGATTGTCGGGCACGGTGTGCTCGGACGATTGATCGCCAGAATTGCAGTGATGCTAGGGGGGCACCCAGTTGTTTGGGAGATTGATCCTGATCGTATCGGTAAGGTTGATGGGTATACCGTTGTTCACCCTAGTGAAGACCAAGATAGCAAGTACAAAAATATTTGTGATGCTAGCGGTCAGGTGAGTGTCTTAAATTCATTGATTAGTCAGCTACTACCAGGCGGTGAAATTACCTTGGCTGGCTTTTACGACAAAGATATCCAATTTAATTTTCCAAAGGCTTTTATGAAAGAGGCCAAGTTCAGAATTGCTGCTCAGTGGGCGCCACAAGATTTAGCCGACGTAAAGCAGATGATCTCAAGCGGGCATTTAGATCTACAGGGATTGATCACGCATCAAAGAAACCCAAGCTCAATTGGTGAGGCTTATCGCACCGCATTTGAGGATCCAAGTTGTCTAAAAATGATTGTTGACTGGAGAGAAGCATCATGAATGCGCCAAGTATCCCAAAAGAAATTACAATTCAGTTCGCAGCATTAAAAAAAGAAGCTGCGATCGAACCAGATAAAGTTCACACCGGTGAGATCAAAAAAGAAACTCAAATTATTGCCATTTATGGCAAGGGTGGAATTGGTAAAAGCTTTACCTTAGCAAACCTGTCTTACATGATGGCTCAGCAAGGTAAAAAAGTACTGCTGATTGGCTGTGACCCAAAAAGTGATACCACCTCATTACTCTTTGGTGGCAAGGCATGCCCCACCATCATCGAAACATCATCGAAAAAGAAGTTGGCAGGCGAGGAAGTCAAAATTGGCGACGTCTGCTTTAAGCGGGATGGCGTTTATGCCATGGAGCTAGGTGGTCCTGAGGTTGGTAGGGGCTGTGGTGGTCGCGGAATTATTCATGGCTTTGAAACTTTAGAAAAGCTCGGATTTCATGATTGGGGCTTTGACTATGTCTTGCTAGATTTCTTAGGTGACGTTGTATGTGGTGGCTTTGGTCTCCCAATTGCGCGTGATATGTGTCAGAAAGTGATTGTTGTTGCTAGTAACGACTTGCAGTCTCTCTATGTGGCTAATAACGTTTGTTCAGCAGTCGAGTATTTCAGGAAGCTGGGCGGTAATGTTGGTGTAGCCGGTATGGTTATCAATCGGGATGATGGTACTGGTGAGGCAACGGCCTTTGCTGAGCAAGTTGGTATTCCAATTCTTTCAGTGATTCCTGCAAATGACGACATCAGAAGAAAGAGTGCTAGCTACGAAATTATCGGCAGGCCAGATTCTCAGTGGGGTCCGCTGTTTGAAGATCTCGCTAGCAATGTTGCCAAGGCTCCTCCCGTAAGACCGAAGCCAATGGCACCAGATGACTTGTTGGGTTTATTTTCAGCAAGTCAGGTTGGCAGAGATGTCGTGCTAGAGCCAGCAACAATTTTTGACATGGTTGGCAAAAATGAAGTTATTAAGCCAACCCTCGAAGTGATTTATGACAAAGCGTAAAGACTGAGAGCCAAATGAAAACATCAAAAGTAATTCCAATTCAAAATGTATCTACGGATACATCGGGAATTACTTGCCATTCTGGTGCTGAAGGTTTACTTGCTGCAGCAAAAAATGCAAGCAAGAGTGAAGTCTTGGGTCAGTATGCTCAAGATTATCCAAAAGGACCACATGATCAGCCGCAAAGTATGTGTCCTGCATTTGGATCTTTGCGGGTTGGCTTAAGAATGCGTCGCACATCAACTATTCTTTCGGGCTCTGCTTGCTGTGTTTATGGCTTGACGTTTACATCCCATTTTTATGGGGCACGCCGCAGCGTAGGATATGTACCATTTAATTCTGAATCTTTAGTTACTGGTAAGTTATTTGAAGATATCCGTGAGGCAGTTTACAAAGAAGCTAATCCAGAACTCTACGATGCGATTGTCATCATTAATTTATGTGTCCCAACTGCTAGTGGAGTCCCACTTCAGTTACTGCCAAAAGAAATCAACGGAGTTCGCATCATTGGTATTGATGTTCCTGGCTTTGGAGTCCCAACGCACGCTGAAGCTAAAGATGTTCTAGCTAGCGCCATGTTGCGTTATGCACGTGAAGAAATTCAAAATGGCCCAGTACAAGCTCCTCGTAACGGCATCTCTGAAAAACCAACGATTACCTTACTTGGCGAAATGTTCCCAGTTGACCCAATTAGCATTGGCATGATGTTAGAGCCAATGGATTTGGCCGTAGGCACAGTTGTTCCGACGAGAGAATGGCGTGAGTTGTATCAGGCCATGGATTCAAAAGTAGTTGCAGCAATTCATCCTTTTTATACAGCGAGTATTCGGGAGTTTCAGACTGCCGGTAGACAAATTGTGGGCTCTGCACCGATAGGTTATGACGGCACAGCTGACTGGCTTGAACAGATTGGACAAGCCTGCGGTGTTAGTACTGAAAAAATTGGCAATGCAAAGTCAAAATTTTTGCCAATGATTAAAGCGGCGTTAAGTGCTAAGCCTATTAAGGGCAGAATCACTGTGAGTGGTTACGAGGGCTCAGAATTATTAGTTGCCCGTTTATTGGTTGAGAGTGGGGCAGATGTTCGTTATGTGGGTACTGCCTGTCCGAAGACAGTTTGGAGTAGCCAGGATTTAGATTGGCTTGAATCAAGAGGCATTCATGTTCAATACCGTGCTTCTCTTGAGCAAGATATTGCAGCAATGAAAGAGTTTTCTCCTGATCTAGTAATCGGCACAACGCCTGTAGTTCAAAAAGCAAAAGAATTAGCCATCCCATCCTTGTATTTCACGAACTTAATCTCAGCGCGGCCCCTGATGGGCGCTGCGGGAGCTGGCTCATTAGCCCAAGTAGTTAATGCAGCACTTGCTAATAAAGACCGATTTAATAGCATGACTGATTTTTTTGAAGGCGTCGGTACAGAGCATGCCACAGGAGTTTGGGAAGATGTACCGCTTGATCGCCCAGAATTTAAAGCAGACGTGCGTCGCAAGTTAGATAAAGCGATTGCCAAGCTAAAAGCAGAGGAAATGGGTTAATGCTAGTCATTGATCACGATCGCGCTGGCGGCTATTGGGGTGCTGTGTATGTATTCACAGCCATCAAGGGATTGCAAGTAGTTATCGACGGACCAGTCGGCTGTGAAAATTTGCCGGTCACATCAGTGTTGCATTACACCGATGCGCTACCTCCTCATGAGTTGCCAATTGTGGTGACTGGCCTAGCAGAGGAGCAGTTGGGTAGAGAAGGCACTGAAGAGTCGATGAAGCGAGCACATAAAGTGCTTGATCCTGATTTACCAGCTGTAGTGGTGACAGGTTCTATTGCTGAAATGATTGGTGGCGGGGTTACACCTGAGGGCACCGGTATTAAACGATTCTTACCAAGAACCATCGATGAAGACCAGTGGCAGTGTGCTAATCGAGCTATGAATTGGTTGTGGACAGAATATGGATTAAAGAAGATTTCTAAGCGTGTAAGAGCGGCTGGCGAAAAGCCCAGAGTCAACATTATTGGCCCAGCTTATGGCAGCTTCAATTTGTATAGTGATCTTGCGGAAATAAGGCGTTTAGTAGAGGGTATCGGCGCAGAGGTCAATATGGTCTTTCCTTTGAGCTCTCATCTTGCTGATGTTGCGAAATTGGTAAATGCAGATGTCAATATTTGTATGTATCGTGAATATGGACGATTACTTTGCGAGACCCTAGAGCGCCCCTATTTACAAGCGCCTATTGGAATGCAATCAACCACAGCATTTTTACGTAAGCTTGGTGAGTTATGTGAACTTGATGTTGAAGGTTTTATCGAGAAAGAAAAGCACACCACGCTTAAGCCGGTATGGGATTTATGGCGTTCTGTGACTCAAGACTTCTTTGGCACTGCGAGCTTTGCCATTGTGGCAAATGAAACGTATACACGTGGGGTACGCAATTTTCTTGAGGAGGAGATGGGCCTCCCTTGTAATTTCGCTATCTCTAGGTTGCCAGGAAATAAAACCAATAATGTAGAGATTAGAGATCTCGTTCAGAAGAAGCCGCCGCTAGTGATGTTTGGTAGCTATAACGAGCGGATGTATGGAAGCGAAGTTCAGGCTCGTTTTTCTTTCATTCCAGCTTCATTTCCTGGTGCGATTATTCGCCGGCACACTGGTACCCCTTTTATGGGTTACTCCGGGGCCGTGTACCTCATTCAGGAAGTTTGTAATTCTTTATTTGATGCCTTATTTCATATTCTTCCCTTGGGGACTGAGATGGATAAGGTAGATCCGACCCCAGCTAGATTGCAAAGTCAGGTTGCTTCTCTTCCTTGGGAAGAAGAAGCTCAAGCACTCTTAAATAAATTAATTAGCGCTCAGCCAGTACTCACTCAAATTTCTGCTGCAAAAAGAATACGCGATGAAGCTGAGCATGAGGCGCGTAAACAAAATATTGAGAGAGTGACAGTCGATTGTGTTCAAAAGTCAAAACTATCCAGCATGAGTGGAGAGACAGTATGACTTTTGATAAAAGAAATTGCCTTAATAAAAGGCTAAACGTATATGGCGTAGTCAAGCTGTATCCCCAAATCTACAGGGGTGATGTAGAAAAGACCGTAAGGTCAGTTTCAAGGAGTAGTCATCATGAGTGAAAACAGATCTATATCTGGGCTTACC
>JBFZCO010000043.1:0-9745 GCA_041307885.1 Burkholderiales bacterium
CCATGAACAAATACATGGCGCGCATCATTCTTTAACGAATCTAAAGTGGTCAGGTTACCGGCATACGTTAATTTATCTAAGTTAACAATGCCTTCCGCCCCTGAATTGGATAACCAATTGAGAACAAAATTGCCACCGATAAAACCAGCACCACCAGTTACTAAAATCATGATTGAATGGGTCCTAATATTGCATCTGCAAATGCCTCAGAACTATACGGCATAAAGGCTGGAGAGGCTAGAAATTGCTTTGCAGCCGCTTGGTAAGCCAAAAATTGCTCTTCTGACATGTGATGAAGAAACTGATACAAGCTGGCATATGGACCTGCGCTGCCTAAAAATGTCCGAAAATCAACAAAGCAGTCTTTTGGAATCAAGCGCTCAATTTGCGGTTCACCCCAATAAATTGGAACGCAACCGGCAAAGAGACAATCAAAAATTTTCTCCGTAATGTAGCCAGGGATATCTTTAGCATTTTCAAAACAGATGCAAAAACGCGCACTGGATAAAACTTCGAATTTGTTTTTGACTGGACCTTGGTAACTCGGAAATACTGGCTGACCCTTTAAAAATGGCAGCAGTTTTTCTAGCCTATAGCGCAGCTTACCGATCCTGCCAAAACGCTTTTGTGGCACGTTCCAGCCATTCCCATATAAAACAAAATCATGAGGGGCATGCGCTTCAAACCAACGAATTGCTTTTACTCTTTCAGAGTAGAGCTCTCTGCTATCAGGCAGGTTAGCATGTCTATTGCTAGCAATCAGGGTGCAGAAAATTGGACGGTGATGAAATCCCGGATGAATCACTTCATTTAGTTTGAAGGCATTTGGTATGGCATTGGGGTAGCAAATCGGAAAAGTAGGCACCTGCTCTGCAGAATTTAATAGCGCCTGATCCCAGGTGTATATGCCATCAAATTGATTTAAATATTGCGAATCACCATTCATGGGGACAGTCAATTCAGTCTCAAATCGGATGAGATAATTTTTGCAGTTCTCAATCGGAATAATGGGTACGGACTCTAAATACAGTGTGAAATCTGGCTTGAGTCCTTTGAACTGCAAAACATCAAGGGTGTGCAATGAAATTTGACGGTCTGCAGCCTGATTGCGCAAAACCCTAAAAGGCTCTAGGCAATCATCGCGATTTCGGGGGCTAAGAGGGTTAAATAGATCATCATGACCCTCCTCCCATCCAACAATCCCTCCAACTAACATAGCAGGCCGTTCATTCAAGATTCAGTGTTAATGGTCTAATTATAGAGTTATGGCCATTTATTCCTATCTGCAAGGCGGCCTAGGCAATCAAATGTTTCAATATGCGATTGCTAGAGCCCTTTCTGAGCACTATCAAAGTCCCTTAAGACTCAATTGCTCTTGGTTTGAGACGACCCAAAAAAATACCACGCCTCGCCCATATCAGCTTGACCTCTTAAATATCAGTCAGGCTCAGCTGGATAAAGCACCTTTTCCCGATAAACCAGGAAAACTAAAAAGGCTCTTACAAAACCTTTTACCAGTGAGCTCGGTTATTTATTACCAAAAAAATGCATTTGCATTTGATAGCAAGCTGTTTTGTCTAAAGCAGATCGACAAACGGAATTTGTATTTATTTGGTTATTGGCAAGCTTTTCCCTATATCGATTCCATTCGAAAAATTCTCCAAAAAGAATTTCAGCTTAAAAAAGCGCTTTCAAATCACTACCAAAAATTCTTAATCGATATTCAAGCATGTGAGTCAGTCATGCTCCATATTCGTCGTGGCGACTACGTTAGCTCACCCTCTGCTGCCAAGTTTCACGGTGTACTTCCGCTTAGCTACTATCTCAAAGCAATTGATCAACTGCTTGCTAAAAAAGATGATATTCATTTATTTGTTTTTTCGGATGATTTAGTCTGGGCCAAAGAATCGCTTCCCAATCATCTCAAGATCACTTTTATTGAAAACTCTCTAGATGCGCAAGCTGCTGCGCAAGAATTGCAACTCATGTATGCATGCAAGCATCATATTATTGCCAACAGCTCCTTAAGCTGGTGGGGCGCATGGCTAAAGAAAGATCCAAATGGAATGGTATTTGCACCGACTCAATGGATTAGTGATAACAGCGCAGATCTATCTAACTTACTGCCTACCCAATGGCACCGAATTTCGGCTTAAGTATTTCTAGCAAGTCAGCTTAATTACGTTACTGAATTAACCTACGAAGAAACTTCCATAAGCTGCCACGCAGAGACGCTCTAAGCGAGTAAAGGGAGTTAATAAGCCGTTTCCACGAAATTGAAAGCGAGCATAAAGCTCCATATTCGCACCAAGAGAAATATTTGGAATTCGCTTATTGATGAGCTCGATAAATTTAACCCCAAACTTAAGACGCTTAAACAAAGGTAAAGAGCGAGGTAGGCATTCTTCAGGGATCCCGAGTGCCTTTAAATAACTAGCCTGTGCATTATGAAATACATTTCGGGCAGCTTGCAAATGATTGACACTATTTTGAGTAGAGTGCAAACGATAGGTAATCAACTTCTTTTTAATATTAGCAAAGCGATATCCAGCCAAAGCGATTTCAGTCCAAAGGCAATAGTCTTCAGCATGCATATATGAAGCTTTATAGGGAAACTGCTTAAAAACTTCCAACTTACCCATCATCGCGGGATTGCACACAGGGCTACAAACACTTAATAGCGCCTGAATATCAGCATTAGAGTGACGTTGCTTAGAATTCTTACGCTCTCCAGTAACTTGATTCAGCGTGTAATGATCGGCGCCACATAAATCGGCCTGATTCTTCTCTAAGAACTCCACTTGGATAGCAAGCCTTTCTGGAAATGCTTGATCATCAGCATCTAATAATGCAAGGTACTTTCCCTTCGCAATACCAGCAATCAAATTACGCGTTGTAATCAATCCTCGATTCTGATCAGAGTAGATCTTAATGATGCGCGGGTCGGTAAATTGATCAACGATTTCACGTGTACGATCACTCGAACCATCATCAACAATAATCAATTCAAAATTGGTGTAGGTTTGAGCCAAAATACTTTCAATGGCTTCGGCAATATATCTTTCCGAATTAAAGACAGGCATGGATACACTCACCAAAGGCAGATCACTTTTTGAAGTGCCTTCAGTTTTTTGTATTTCAGCAGCAGAATCAAGACTATTCATGGACTTAAAGATAACTTTGTAAAAAACGTAAGAAGCGTTTTAATCGCTTTAAAGTCCGCGAGAAAAAAGGTTTAGCTGGAGCGCCATAATCTAGCTCAGATTCCCAAGCTGATTGATAGATCACACCTAAAAAATTTTGCTTCAACTTCTCTTGGGTTTCGCCAAGACGACGCGCTAGGTAGAAATGCCAATCATAGTGATATATGCGGAATAGAGGCTCAATCATTCTGACTGGAATCGCTTGATATTTGAGAAGCGTCTCCCCATAAATCAAAGTCTCAGGATGCTCAGGAGTAATTAAGTCCCACAATGTCAAACCTTTGGGCTGCAAATACTGCTGATCCAAAGATTGCCACACCTTAGCAGACCAAATAAAGGGGGCTGGAGCGCAATAATAATTAGGCCCATCTCTTCCAAAAAGAGCCTTCACTGTTTCGGCCTCCTTGCGCAGCTCCCGCTCTACGCGCAGATGACCGCGATTACTAGCCATCTGAAAAAGTTCCTTATTTTGATGGAGCACGGTATAAGGAAAGCCATCGGGTGCCAAGAAATCTGCTTTTCCGAAATCTCGGATAAAAATACTATCAGAATCAATACACAAATAATTTTCTGCAATACCTAGACGCCAAAACTCCGATTTAATGACCTGCTGAGCAATGCCGCCAGGTCTAGTCTTTTCGATACCAGCTGGGACTCGCGGATTGGCCTTGACAATGGATTCATCTGATACCCAATGAAAATCTTTACCGTCTCCAAGCAATTGAAATAGTGCTTCTCTGTCTGCCTCGGGCGTAGAAATATAAAAGGGGATAGATTGAATATTGTGTTGACGTAAAGACTCTAATAATCGCTTTACACGTAACAGATCACGCCGATATGATTTGCAATACAGAACTAAATTGAGAGACATTTATGACTCATATCCCAAAGGATTTTGTGACTGCCATCTCCAACTATCTGCACACATCTGTGCCAATGTTCGCTGAGCTCTCCAGCCTAAGGTATTTTGAGCAAGAGTGGGATCTGCAAAACAGGTAGCAATATCACCGGGTCTTCTAGCTACTATCTCATAAGGAATGGGCCGCCCAATCACATCTTCATAGGCCTTAATGACATCCATCACGCTGTAACCTTGGCCAGTACCTAAATTCACGGTTAATGAATTCTTGCCAAGCAATAAATGCTCAACCGCTTTTACATGTGCTTCCGCCAAATCGACAACATGAATGTAATCCCTCACACCCGTTCCATCAGGGGTAGGCCAATCATTACCGTAAACCTTTAATTGCGCCATTCTTCCGGCAGCAACTCTCGCGACAATAGGACTAAGATTATTTGGAATACCACGTGGATCCTCACCGATTAATCCGGACTCATGAGCACCCACTGGATTGAAGTACCGCAAGTAAGCTACACGCCACAGAGAATCAGCCACCTCTAAGTCACGCAATACTTGCTCACTCATCAACTTGGTTTGCCCATAAGGGTTAGTTGGGCACAAAGCGGCATCTTCATTAATAGGTACTTCTCTTGGATCGCCATATACCGTAGCCGATGAGCTAAATACAAAGTTGCGACATTCGGCGTTTTGCATTACTTCTAATAAGTTCAGCAAACCACCTAAATTATTTTGATAGTAGCGTAGCGGCTGAGCTACAGACTCTCCAACTGCCTTGAGTGCAGCAAAATGAATTACTGCCTTGATTGGGTATTTCTTAAAAACTGCCTCTAGAAACTGTTGATCACAAACATCTCCCTCAACAAACTCTAGCTCGGCACCAGACAAAGTAGCAATTCTTGATAAAGCGGATCGACTGGAATTAATGAAATTGTCCAAACCGAGCACTCGGTTGCCTGCCAAAAGCAATTCAAGCCATGTATGCGAGCCGATATAGCCAGTTGCCCCTGTTAATAGAATCATTCCAATCCATCTTCCAATATATGTATTTGATTACCCTAAATACTCGATTAATCCACACTAAAGACTCCGAGTGGGCCAAAACGGAGGTCAGCAACTAAATGCTCAAATTTAGCCGTTATTATTTGATTATATGAAACCTATTGTCTCAAACCGCTCTTTCGCCATTCTGAGCGCATTGATTGTTTTTATTAGCACCGCCCTTTTAGCTATTTGGTCCCTTCGTAATACGATTGCTCTGCGCAATGTACTTTTAGTTTTAGGCACCTTAGTGGCCCTATTTCTAATAAAACAATATTTAAAACAGTCTCAAAAAACTGCCTCAAACTCTATTTGGCGCTATTTCCCCATCATTCTTTCTGCCTGTACTCTCATTTGGGTAGGCATCCACTACCTGGTCTTTAGCCAAGATTCTGCCCTTCAACTCAAAGATTTAACTAGCACCTGGGTAAGGGTATTCATGGCAAGCATTATTGGGGCCGCGACTGGGCTTGCGATTAAGGAAAATCCTCAACGCAGCCAATATTTATGGTTCGGTATTTTTTGCAGCTTTGTCTATTTACTGGTTCACTATTTAGGGGCTTATTCCCAATCAGGCAAGTTATTTATGCCTAATTACTACTTCACGAGTCCTTTTAGTAACAAAATCAATACGGTCTTAATGGGCGGTTTATTTATTGGCGCTATTTGTGGATCAGCAGCTGCCGCATTAACGTCCCAAAATTCCCCCCTTTACCCTCGCATGATTTACTTTTATTGGGCCATTGCTGTAGCAACTATTTTGTATGCCTTCACAATGATTATCGATACTCGCAATGGTCTAGGTGTAGGTCTCATTCTGTTAAGTACCTGGGTTCTATATATGTTTTTTGTCATGCTGGGACGACAGCTATTCACCCGAACCCCAAATTGGAAAAGAGGAATACTGATTCTTCTTCCCATTTTGTTCATCTTTATTTTTGTGCAACAACACCTCAGCATTAATCGAGGATGGAATCACTTTTTTGAAGACATTGCGATAGGATTTCAGATTGATGAGGTGCCCAACTGGCAGAACATTCAAAAATTTGGTTACCCAAAGACCTCATCTGGTGAACAAGTCTATCCAAACAATTACGAACGTGCAGCCTGGGCTGCTGCTGGTGCTCACACCATTTATGAAAACCCCTTAGGCTATGGGCTGCTAGAACACTCGCTCGGGAAGATGATTCAAAAATCTTATCCGGAAGCAGTGATTCGCTCCTCTCATAGTGCGTGGATTGATTTTGGACTTGCCTTTGGAATACCAGGACTGGTATTAATTCTAGGAGCACTGATATCAGCCATGGTCTTAGCGATGAGGAGTCAATCGCCAAATAAACTGGTTGTGATTTGGCTTGCGTTTAGCTTGCTGCTTACCTTTACAGTAGCTGAAGTTAGCAGCAACCACACGATTGAAATCTTATTTTTCTGTATTGCGCTCCTCAATACAATGGCATTCGAAAAGCGTCAGAGCTAGATCCAAACCATCAAACGCAAGCATCACCGTTCATTAGTAAGCGTTTTTATTCACAAAGCCACGAAATACGGTGAAGAAAATAATTTTTAGATCCAACCATAAGGACCAATTTTCGATGTAGTACAAATCGTGCTCAATGCGCGCATTTAAATCTGTATCGCCACGCCATCCATGAATCTGAGCCCAACCAGTAATACCGGCTTTGACTAGATGCTTTTTCATATAACCCGGTATTTCTTTCTTAAATTGCTCTACAAAAACAGGTCGCTCTGGCCTGGGTCCAACAATGGACATCTTGCCTTGCATCACATTGATAAATTGCGGCAACTCATCCAAACTCGTAGCACGTAACCATTTAGAAAAAGTCGTTACTGACTTTTTGGCAGAGCCGCCCCACACTACTTTTCCTTCCTCGAGATTGACTGGCATTGTTCTAAATTTATAGATCTCAAAGACTTCTCCATTCCAACCGACACGATCCTGACGATAGAGCACAGGACCTGGTGAGCTCAGCTTCACTCCAATCGCAAGCACCAACATCAATGGGCTAATAAAAATTAAAATGAGGGCAGATAAAAGATAGTCCTCCATCGACTTCAGAAATAAATTCATGCCTGTCATGGGAGTGCCATACAGATCAATCATCTGCATGCCTAATACTTCACTCACACCGTGATTAATGAGTCGGAATGAAAACCAATCTGGCACAAAACGAATAGTTGCGGTGCTCATTTGAAGATGCTCCATCACCATCCGCATTTGTGAGCCATCGCCCATTGGCAATGCTAACCAAATTTCATTTAACGATTGCTTCGCTAAGGCATCTAATTTTTTTGGATCTAAGTCCTGTAGTCTTTCTTGCACTCGATAGCCTGACCAACTCGCATCAGCAATACGTCTTGTAATCTCATCGGCAGTACTGCCTGCACCCACAATCGCAATATGTCTCAGATTAACGCCTTTACTGCGGTAGTGTCTGATAAACAAATAACTAAAATATCTGATGCTGCACAACATGAACAAACTCGCTACTGCCCATGAGCCTAACCACAGTCGAGAATACATTTCAGTAGATTTACTAAAAACTAGCCATACTAAAATTAATATCCATGTCTTTAAAACACCGGATGCAACCTGGCCAAAGAGTGCCATCAAATTACCGCCACGCCAAGAACGGTAGGCGCGATTAGTCAGAAATAAATAAGCAAGACTTGCTAAAACCATTAAAGAGGCATAGCGCTGCAAATCTAAATCAGGGTCTTTAAAAAACTGAATCGCAAAAAAAGTAGTGAGACCTACTAAGTTAATGACAACAAAGTCAAAGATGCGAATCAAATACGAATTAATAATCAGGGATGCGGCCATTTTCGTATTTTGCAGTACTAGTCGATGTTTATGGAAAATTTACGCAAGGCCTCAACGAGCTCTTGGGAGGAAATTTGGTTCATGAGATAGGTTGGATTCTCAGGGTATTCAAATCCCAAGTTCAAATAAGCGCCGCCTTGATCACGCCCCGGACCCAAAATAATCGGGCTAACTTCATTAGTTTCTCCTGGGTAGCGGGGGCCCCAACGATCTGGGTTAGTTGGTCCATGCAATGCAACCAAAGGCACACCCAATAAAGCCGCTAGATGCATAGTGCCCGTATTCACTGAAACGACTCCGGCTGCTTTTTTCAAATAGGCTGCGGTTGTGAGTAAATCCGCTTTGCCCGCCAGACTGATCAGCATCCCCTCAGGAATCGCCACTTGGTGATCCCGTACGATCTCCTGAAGAAGTCCTCCAGCCCTTGCAGCATCTCCGGGACCGCCAGTAAACACCAGCCCATACCCTGCCTTAAGCGCCTGATTGGCCAACTGAACCCAAGACCGAACAGGCCATTCCCGCAGTTCAAAATGATTGCCACTGGCCCAGGGATGGAAAACAAGGTATGGCTGCTTCATATTTAGGCAATCAATAGATTGCAGTGCCACTAGGTCAATTTGAGGCATTGAACCTGTTTTTACCCCCAAAGGTGCCAATAAAGCCCGAAAATTGTCCAATTCATGGGTTTTTGCACTGTGCGCTACTGAAAAATCGTAAGCAAAATGCCTAGCTTGCCCTGGTGTCTGAAAACCAATTGTCCATTTTGCGGGGCTCAAAGCGCAAATTAAGGCACCAATCCTTGGCCATTGGGAACTATCAATCAGAATATCGACGGGATGGGCCTTAAGCTGCTTGATGGCCGCCAATGGCTTAGTAATGGGCACCAAAACCAATTCATCCCACCCGCCAATGAACCTAAAGACCTCAGCATTGGCTGAGGTGGCAAAAATCGTGATTTTGAGATCCGGTCGGGCCTTTTTGATGTCCGCAATCAAGGCGGAAGCTAATAAAGCATCCCCAATAGCGGCGAACACGCAAATTCCAATACTTTGAAATGATTCAGGTTTTGGTCTTTTAGAGCGCAATAACCCCATTAAAAACACAAAAGGCACGCCAATCCAACGGTCAAGCGCCCGCAAAAGCCCTCTTCCACGCTCAGTGCTGGTATTGGCAGCCACCTATTTCCATCCTCTCATTTTGCGCATGCTATTCAATCAACTTATTCCGCATCATTTTTGTGTACCCCATTGTATTTGCTCGGTCTAATCAGGCAAAGGGAGTTCTAAGGCCATATTTAAACTAAATTACAATGTCACATTTACTGATTAACCCGATTACTAAGAAAAACCCCATGTCAAAATCAAAAGTTGCCCTGATCACCGGTATCACAGGCCAAGATGGTGCTTATCTAGCAGAGCTATTACTCAAAAAGGGTTATGAAGTACACGGTATCAAACGTCGCGCCTCACTTTTTAATACCGACCGTATTGACCATCTTTACCACGACCCCCATATCGAGGGTAATAAACTCACCCTGCACCACGGTGATTTGACGGATTCTTCCTGCCTCATTCGCATTATTCAGCAAACCCAGCCTGATGAGATCTATAACTTAGCAGCGCAATCCCATGTGGCTGTTTCTTTTGAAGAGCCTGAGTACACCGCTAACTCAGACGCCCTAGGCGCTCTGCGTATTTTAGAAGCGATTCGTATTCTGAAGCTTGAGAAAAAGACCCGTTTTTATCAAGCATCGACTTCTGAGCTCTATGGCTTGGTACAAGAGATTCCACAGAAAGAAAC
>JBFZCO010000044.1:0-13731 GCA_041307885.1 Burkholderiales bacterium
GTGAATTCCATAAACGAGAGACTCTCAATTTCCATAACTTGAAAGTAGATAAATCTGCTTCGTACACTAAGCTTAGGTGCGCTTTAGGAAATCGCTTTGTCATTGTCTGAATGTGCGAACCCAGAAAATCTGGCACAAGCAAGATATCTCTGACATCGAGCTTAACAATAGCTAACTTTTGCAACATACGGTCTGCAATTTCGTCTTGAAGCCATCTGATTGATTGGGTCATTGGCTCAGTATACTCAGCGCCCCATGTCTATATTAGAGAATATCCTTCAGTCTATTTACTCGCACATGTTGCCAACCGCTTGCATTGTGTGTGATGCATTCCAAGGGCAACAGCTTTGCGAAGAATGCTCAAATCATTTAGCAAGAGAGCAACTATCCAATTACGAGTGTTGCGGGCAATGTGGCATTCCCCTCCAAAGCAATGAAGTCATTAGGCAGAAATGCAAGGAGTGTGAAACTACACCCCCCTACTTTGATGAGACTTATTGTCTAGACCGCTATGGTGGAGAGCTACAAAAGCCATTGCATCACCTGAAATATCAACAACGACTATTTAACTCAAGCGGCCTAGCCGTGGCTTGGAATAGACTGGCTCCCTCAAGCTGGCAAAACACCAGAGCAAAATATCTATTGCCAGTCCCCCTTAGCCAAGCCAAGCTTTGTATGCGTGGCTTTAATCAAAGCTGGGAGATCGCCAGAAAACTTGATGTAAATAAATCGATTCAAAAAAATCCGCACATTTTGATGCGGCATCATCACACACATCAGCAAGCTGCTGAAACAAGAGTGAATCGTCAATTGATGATCCGGGATATGTTTTATATCAACCCACTTTATCAACAAGCACTAGAAGGCCAAACTATCATTGTGTTTGACGACGTGATGACCACTGGTGCCACTTTGAATGAAATTGCACGCATTCTGAAGGACAATGGTGCATCTCAAGTCATTAATTGGGCTCTATTGCGAACACTTCAGCCAAGACTAGAAAGTCCATTATAAAAAGCAGACTATGTTTAATATCGTTTTGTTTGAACCAGAAATTCCACCCAATACCGGAAACATTATTCGTTTGTGCGCCAATACTGGAGCTAAGCTACACCTGATCGAGCCCCTTGGATTTCCGATGGAGGATGCCAAACTTCGTCGGGCGGGATTGGATTATCACGAGTTTGCAAAGGTAAAAGTGCACGCTAGTTGGTCAGCATTTCTCACTAATGAGAATCCACCAATGGAACGCATCTTCGCTCTGACTACCAAAGGCTCAGGCAAGTTTCATGAAGGTCAATATCTACCAAATGATTATTTTGTATTTGGATCCGAGACTAAAGGCATCTCTGATGAAGTGAGAAATACCATTATCGAAAAAAATCGCATGCGCTTAGCGATGCAAGATAGTAGTAGAAGCTTGAACTTATCAAATACGGTTGCGATTGTGGTTTATGAAGCGTGGCGCCAAAATGGCCTCACTGGCGGTACCTAAAAATTAGACCTCTTCCTTAGGGTCGCGTCCCATTAATTTTTTTACGGCATCTTTTGGATCTAACCCACCTGATAGAACCTGAACCATCATTGCAGTAATCGGCATCTCAACGCCTAAACGATTAGCCAAACTATTAACTGCTGATGCACATAAAACACCTTCAGCTACATGACCTAAACTCCCCAAGATCTTTGATAAGGGTTGGCCTGCAGCTAACGCCAAACCCACTCGACGATTACGAGACAAGTCTCCAGTAGCAGTCAGGATTAAGTCACCAACACCTGTTAAGCCCATGCATGTTTCTGGTCTACCGCCAGCGGCTTTAACTAAACGCATCATCTCAGCAAGACCACGAGTGAGAACTGCAGCACGTGCATTAAGCCCAAGATCCAAGCCATCACCAATACCAGCAGCGATAGCTAAGATATTTTTAATGGCGCCACCTAATTCAACTCCAATCAAATCATCGCTCGCATATATACGCATGTTTCCATGATGAAATGCGTTTTGGACAATGCCACACAAGTTCTTTGATTTGCTAGCAACAGTTAATGCGCACGGCATACTTTTACCAACCTCTTGTGCAAAACTAGGGCCCGATAACGCGCCGTATGAATGTTGTAAACCATGGCTATGCAATTGATTTTCACGCTCAACCACTTGATGCGGTAAGAGTGCAGTAATAGGCTCTAAGCCTTTGCATAACCAAATAATATTGAGTGGGTGGTTTGCTAAGTGCAATACCTTGGTAACCGTTTCCGATAAACCTGACATTGGGGTAGCAATGACCAACAAATCGTTTTGTGAAAGACGCCTTACTGCAGCCTCAAGACTAGCCTCCAATTGAATATTCTTAGGCAGTACTATCCCCGGTAAGTAGGCATTGTTCTGACTTGTTTTTCTAATTTCTTCTAATTGATTTGTATCGCGTGACCACAAACAAACATCGCCGTCATTCAGATGACGGGCTGCTTGTGCAGCCATAGCAGTACCCCAGGAACCAGCTCCAAGCAGTGTCACTTTCATGATCTGTGGGCTTTTAATTAAACCTTAATGGGGAAGAATGATTTTGCTTTCGTCAGAAGAACTGCTCTCATTCTGAGCGGCTTGCTGGGCTTGCATGATGCGATGCTCATACATGCCATGGAAATTAATTTCATTCAAATGAATAGGCTGGAATCCAGCTCGGCTAATCGTGTCGGCAATATTTGAACGCAAGTATGGGTACAAAATTGTTGGGCAAGCAATGCCCAGCATAGGGTCAATTTGCTCAGCCGGAATATTGCTGAATTCAAAAATACCAGCTTGCTTAGCCTCAACAAGGAACAATACTTTCGCATCCACTTTTGCGGTTACTGTAGCAATTAAGGCTACTTCAAAAATTTCATCACCTAAGCGAGTCACGGCAACATCTATTTCCACCTCAACTTGTGGCTCAGCAGAGACTAACAAAATTTGAGGTGCATGAGGTTGCTCAAGCGATAAATCCTTCAGATAGATACGTTGAATGCGAAATCCAGGCTCTTTAGAGTCATTAGCGCCTTCTGGTGTTGGGGTCGTTTGTTCAGTCATTGCAAGCTTTCTGATGTCATTTTTAAACTAATAGTGGGTCCAGCTTGCCGGCACGATCAAGCGCAACCAAATCATCGTAACCACCAACATGAGTCTCGCCAATATAAATTTGGGGAACGGTACGACGTCCAGTGCGAGTCATCATGATCTCGCGTTGCGAGGGATCACGGTCAATCAAAATCTTTTCCAAATTCGCTACACCCTTCTTTTGCAAGAGCTTTTCCGCCATGACGCAATAAGGGCAGACTTGGGTGCTATACATCATGACTGAGGGCATAAAGTAACCTTAATTTATTTAACCAATGGCAAAGCGGCAGCTTGCCAGGCTTGAATCCCACCATCTAAGACAACGACCTCTGCAAAGCCCATCTTTTGTATTTCAGGAACAACTTTGCGCGCACTCATTCCAGAATGACAAACCAAAATCACTGGATTTTTACGATCCAATTTCAGCTTATCAAGGCCTGAGGAAACTTGGGAGGGAAGGATATGCTTAGAACCTGGAAGGTGCCCAGCTTTGAAGTCAGATTCTGGGCGCAAGTCTAGAACGGCTGCCTTACGGCGATTCATCCAGATGGTTGCCTCGGTGGGCGACACGCCTTTGCCGCCAATAAGCGTAGATAATGAGGGGAAGAAAAGTGCTAAGCCTGATACCAACATCAAGGCGATGAGCGCTATATTGTCAAATTGTGTGAGGAAGTTCATCACTGGATTATAGAATGGCTCTATGAAACAACTTGTCCTTATTCGTCATGGCGAATCCGCCTGGAACCTGGAAAACCGCTTTACTGGCTGGGCTGATGTTGACTTAACCCCCAAAGGCACTGAACAGGCCTTAACGGCCGGTGAAAATCTGCGCAAAGCAGGTTATGAATTCGATATCGCCTATACCTCTGTGCTCAGGCGGGCAATCCGCACGCTTTGGCACGTTCAGGACACCATGGATTTGATGTGGCTACCTGTAGTCCATAGCTGGAGATTAAATGAGCGTCACTATGGGGCATTAACAGGCCTAAATAAGGCTGAGACTGCCACCCAGTATGGCGATCAGCAAGTGCATATTTGGCGTCGCTCCTATGATGTACGCCCGCCCTTATTAGAGGCAAACGATGAGCGCAACCCCCAAAAGGACCGTCGCTATGAAAAACTCAAGCCTTCAGATATTCCTTTGGGTGAATGCTTAAAAGATAATGTAGAGCGGGTTTTACCACTCTGGAATGAATCGATTGCTCCTGCCTTGAAAGCCGATAAGCGGGTGCTGATCGTTGCTCACGGCAACAGTATTCGATCACTCATCAAGTATTTAGACCAGGTTTCTGATGAGGCCATTATGGAAATTAATGTCCCCAATGGCGTCCCTCTCGTATACGAGTTAGACGACAATCTCAAGCCAGTTCAACATTTTTATTTGGATTAGGGTAAAACAGTAGCATGCGCGTATTTTTCAAAAACTTTGCCCTTGTCGCTGTTGGCTTAATTGCCGGGGTTGCAGCAACCATTCAATTCTCAGCAACTGCCCAGCAAGGCAGCGCTCTGCCCTTGGATGAGCTTCGCACCCTATCTAATGTGTTCGCTCAAATCAAGCGAGAGTATGTAGAGCCTATTGAAGATAAGCAATTGCTTACCGATGCTGTCAAAGGGATGGTGAGCAGTCTTGATCCCCATTCAACTTATCTTGATAAAAAAGATTTCTCAGAAATGCAAGAGCAAACTAGCGGTAAGTTTGCAGGTCTTGGTATTGAGATTACATCCGAAGATGGTGTTGTGAAAGTTTTAAACCCTATTGAAGATAGCCCTGCAGCTCGTGCCGGCCTTCAAGCTGGAGATTTAATCACTCGATTAGATGACAAGCCAGTCAGAGGCATGTCCCTTGATAAAGCTGTGCGCACTATGCGCGGTACACCGGGTACAAAAATCACTTTAACTGTCTTTCGCAAAAGTGAAGAGCGCAGTTTTCCAGTAACCATTACGCGCGCAGAAATCAAAGTCCAATCTGTCAAAGCCAAAATTTTGGATAAGGATATTGCTTGGGTACGTATTACGAGTTTTCAAGAGCGTACGATCCCCGATCTTGCCAAGAAATTAACTGAATTAGCAAATCAAAATCCTAATCTCAAAGGGATCATTCTCGATCTACGCAATAACGGCGGCGGCTTATTACAAGGCGCAGTAGGTGTGGCCGCTGCATTCTTACCAGCGGATGCAGTTATTGTTTCCACCAAGGGGCAGACGCCTGACTCTAAGCAAGTATTTAATGCCACACCTGCCATGTATCGTTTAAGTGAAACCGGTGATCCCTTAGCCGGCATTCCCCCGCTCTTTAAGAAGCTACCCATGGTAGTTTTGGTAAACGCCTACTCTGCATCAGCATCTGAAATTGTTGCTGGAGCACTTCAAGACTACAAACGTGCGACTATCATTGGTAAAACGACTTTTGGTAAAGGCTCTGTACAAACAGTCAGACCTCTCACCAACGATTCTGCATTAAAAATTACAACTGCCTATTACTACACACCAACCGGTAGGTCAATTCAGGCATACGGCATCAAACCCGATATCGCTGTTGACCAAAATAAAGATGGTGATCCTGATGACGTACTGATCACTCGTGAAATTGATAGCGAGAAACATTTACGCAATAAACAATCGTCAGAAGATAAATTGATTGCGGATCGAGAAAAGCGTCGCCTTGAAGAGCTACAACGCATTGAAGAAAAAAATGCGAATAAGACTCCTGAGGAAAAAGAAAAAGATAAGGCCAAAAAACCTATTGAACTTGGTAGCGCTGATGACTTTATGCTGTCACAAGCAGTGGCATTTATTAATGGTGAGCCTGTTAAACGCTCTGCCTCTAAGCTCGAGTAAGCACACTAAACTGTCAGCGTATGAATGACGAGCAGTTACTTCGCTATTCAAGGCATCTACTGCTCGAAGAAATTGATATTGCAGGCCAAGAAAAACTGCTTGCTTCCCATGTGTTGATCATTGGTGCTGGCGGCCTAGGCAGCGCTGCGGCACCATATCTTGCAGCTGCTGGTATTGGCCAAATTACGCTACTAGATCACGATAGCGTTGAGCTTACCAACTTGCAACGCCAAATTATGCACACCCAACACTCTCTTGGTAAAAGTAAAGTCGGCTCCGGTAAAGCATTCTTAGAAAACATTAACCCTAGTCTTATTATTAATGCGATTGAAGATAGGGCATCAGAGTCACTCCTAGGGACCCTGATCCCAAAAGTTGATCTTATTTTAGATTGCACTGACAACTTTTCAACTCGTCATTTGATTAATGCTGCCTGCTTCAAACACCACAAGCCATTAGTTTCTGGATCAGCCCTCAAGTTCGATGGTCAGCTCAGCGTATTCGATTCACGAAATCCAATCTCACCCTGCTATGCCTGTCTATTTTCTCCAGAGGAGCAGTTTGAGGAAGCCAGCTGTGCAAGCATGGGAATCTTCTCACCACTAGTTGGCATTATTGGAGCAATGCAAGCAGCCCAAGCACTGCAGGTTTTAATTGGATTTGGTCAACCATTGGTTGGTAGGATGCTGCTGTGGAATGCACTCAATACTGAAATAAATGAGTTGCGCATCTCCAGAAATCCAGAGTGCGTAGTTTGCGGCTCACCCCACTAAATCAAAGAAGCGTTAAGCAAGTAACTTTTCAAGTGCCTCAGCTTGTTCCTCTGTTTCAATTGCCTGTAGCACTGCTGGAATGCGGGACCGCAGTAAGCCAACATCAGCCTTCAAAATTTCACGCTTCACTAATAGCAGCTGACTAAAGTGCATTGAAAAATCGGTCAAGCCTAAGCCAAGGAGCAACTTCGTCATTGAAGGATCGCCTGCCATTTCTCCGCAAACTGCAACTGGAATATTAGCCCGTTTAGCTTGCTCAATAATATTGAACAGTAAATTCAGAATTGCAGGGTGGAAAGGGTCGTATAAGTGAGCAACAGCATGATCTGCACGATCAATTGCGAGGGTGTACTGAATGAGATCATTTGTGCCGATTGATAAAAAATCAAAGCGGTTAATAAACAATGGCAAAACTAAAGCAGCAGCCGGAATCTCTATCATGGCTCCCACCTGAATATTGGGGTTGAATGCCTGTCCACGTTGATGCAATTGTTGTTTAGCCTTCTCGATGAGGCGTAAAGTCTCATCAATTTCTCTCACATGAGCCAACATAGGAATCATGATGCGTGCCTGACCGTGTGCCGAGGCTCGCAGAATTGCTCGCAGTTGTGTCAAGAAAATTTCTGGCTCAGTCAGGGACCAGCGAATCGCCCTCAAGCCTAATGGGGAGGTGCCTGTTTGCGAAAGATCAGATCCAGATCCTAGCGCCTTATCAGCACCCACATCAATAGTACGAATATTTACAGGAAGACCGTGCATTAAATCGATCACACGTCGATATTCCTGATATTGCTGATCTTCATCTGGCAAAGCTTGATGTCGATCCATAAATAAAAATTCAGACCGAAATAAGCCCACTCCAATTGCACCCAACTCTACAGCTTGTATTGCGTCTTCAGGCAATTCAATATTGGCTAATAGTTCAATCGCGACGTGATCTATTGTTGCAGTACGAGAGTGTTTTAACTCTTGTAGCTTATGGGTTTCCTGAGCCTCTTTTGTCTGCAACGAGCGGTATTGGGATAGTAATTGCTCATCTGGGGCAACGATTACTACACCATGCTCACCATCAATGATCAACCAATCCCCGTGGCGAATCATCTCGCTAGCATGACGTACACCAACTATTGCAGGTATCTCCATACTCCTGGCCACAATGGCAGTATGCGAGGTTTTACCACCTAGATCAGTCACAAAACCTGTAAATGCTTGCTCCTTAAAACGCAACATATCATGTGGGGCAATATCATGCGCCACAATAATGGCATCAGCCTCAAAATCGCTAGGGGATATAAATTCAGCAACATCTAGCCCATCTTTTTTTTGAGCATTAATGGCTTTTATAACGCGCTCGGCAACTTGACGAATATCGTTAGCTCGCTCCTTGAGATAGACATCCTCAATCTCAGCAAACTGCTCAAGCAAATCATTTAGTTCAGTAGTCAAAGCCCAAGCGGCATTTAAGCGCTGAGTGCGAATCAACCTCAAGGGTTTCTCAGTCAATGCAGGATCAGCGAGAATCATGCCGTGAACATCTAAAAATGCTGCCATCTCCTGGGGAGCATCTTTAGGTAAGCCTTGTCGTAATTGCGTTAACTCAAGACGCACTTGCTCAAAAGCATCTAGCAATTTTTTAGCTTCCGCCTCTTCTTTGCCAGCCTCAATTAAATAATGACTTACCTCTAATGCCGCACGCGAAATCAGTATGGCCTTGCCAATAGCAATTCCTTTAGATACTGAAATTCCGTGCAAAGCAAAGGTCATAATTATTCGCCCTCACCAAATCGGTTATTAATTAGCTCACTGATCGCTTTCATTGCCTCATCTGCTTGATCACCAACCGTTTCTAGAGTGACAGTACTACCTATACCTGCCGCAAGCATCATGACACCCATAATGCTCTTAGCATTAATTTGACGACCATTTCGTGACAATAAGATTTCACAAGGAAACTCAGCGGCAAGTTGCGATAATTTTGCTGAAGCGCGGGCATGTAAACCTAATTTATTAATGATCTTAATCTCAGCAACCGGCATATCTATCTCTATTTCTCAGTCGTTTCTTGTACAGCCTTAGCGCCCAAACGCAAGATTCCATTTTGACCGCCGGCAAGGGCTTTTTGAGCTAAATCTTCCAAGCTTTCTCCACGACGAGAAATGCAACGCATTAGCATCGGTAAATTCAATCCTGCTAAAACTACAACAGGAGCATTTAATCCAGATAAGGGACCAAGCGCCTCTAATTTAGATGCGACGTTCGCTGGGGTCGCACCCATCACATCAGTCAGAATTAAAACCCCATTACCCGAATTCACACCATATGCCGCTTTTAAAACACGGTCAAAACTTGCCTTGGTGTCCTCATGAGGAGGCACATCTACAGCCCTCACCCTTTCAGGTAAAACACCAAAAGTATGTTCAGCAAAACCCAACATGGCACTAGCCACGGGAGTATGGGCAACAATAACGATTCCAACCATGTTTATGCCAATGCCTTTTCAAGCGCTGTTAACCAAAATTGTGGGACATCAAATCCACTTTGTTCAGAGATCTCGACGAAACACGTGGGGCTAGTGACATTAATTTCCGTCACATAAGCGCCTATTAGATCTAATCCTATCAAGAACAATCCACGTTGACTCAAAATGGGCGCTAAACGTTCGGCTACTTTTCTCTCTGCGTCACTCAGGGGCATTGCTACACCCTTACCGCCAGCAGCCAAGTTTCCTCGAATTTCACTACCCTGTGGAATACGCGCCAAAGAAAAGGGTACTACCTCACCACCAATGATTAACACCCTTTTATCGCCTTGCGCAATCTCAGGCAAAAAACGCTGAGCCATTAATGTTCTAGCACCATTCTCACCCAAGGTTTCAACAATACTAGCTAGATTTAAGCCATCTGGTCCAACTCGAAATACGCCCATACCGCCCATGCCATCTAAGGGCTTAATCACGATATCTTGCTGCTCCTGGTGAAATGCCTGTATTGCACTTAATTCACGCGTCACTACTGTTGGTGGAATCAACTCTGGAAACTCAGTGATCGATAACTTTTCAGAATGATCGCGAATTGCCTCAGGATGATTCAATACTTTAGCGCCCTGCCGAACTGCAGCTGAGAGCATCCAAGTAGTATTGAGATACTCAATATCAAATGGGGGATCAGTTCGCATCAACACCGCTGAGAAAGAATTTAATGCACGGTCTTGTACAGCGCCTAATTCAAACCATGAGGTACTGCTTGGCTTAATAACGAGGGGCTGGCAATCCGCCGTTACAGAATTTCTTTTCCACAAGATGTTGCGACTCTCGCAAAACCAGAGTTTATGTCCAGCCTCTTGTGCAACCCGCATCATTGCCAAAGTTGAGTCCTTGTTAACTTTAAAAGTCTCCAAGGGATCGGCAATAAACAGTAATTCCATTTTTATGTCTGAATATAGGTAATGAAGTTAAGCTGCTTCCGCATTCGGATCAGAGCGTTCAAGCTCAAGCGATGCCGCCAGCAATGCCAAACGCGCTACAACGCCATAGAGATAAAAACGGTTTGGTGGAGCGCTTCCTGGCTTAGCCCCTAGCTCTGGCATCGAATTTTGCTCAAATGCTAAAGGCACAAAATGCATACCAGGCGCATTGAGATTTTCATCGGGGCCACGATCAGTATGCACACGGTAGAAACCGCCAATCACATAGCGATCAATCATATAAACAACAGGCTCTGCCACAGCTTCATTCACCTTCTCAAAGGTATAGACACCCTCTTGAATTAATACATCACTAACTTCAAGACCCTCTTTTACAATGCTCATCTTGTTGCGATCTTTACGATTCAATCCCTTGAGCTGTGTAGGATCGTTTACAACCATGACGCCCATGCCATAAGTGCCAGCATCCGCTTTGACCACCACATATGGTTTTTCTTTAATACCGTATTCACGATATTTTTTAGCGGTCTTTTTAAGAACTTGCTCTACCGCCGCTTGTAACTCTTCCTCACCCTTACGCTCATGAAAATTGATATTTGAGCAACTTGCGAAATAGGGATTAATCATCCATGGATCAATATCAACAACCTTAGCAAACCTCTTGGCCACTTCATCATAAGCAGCAAAGTGATTTGACTTGCGGCGCACATGCCAGCCAGCATGCAAACCTGGCAAGAGATACTGCTCGTGTACATTTTCCAAGATAGGTGGAATGCCTGCTGATAAATCGTTATTCAACAAAATAGAACATGGATCAAAATCTTTTAAGCCTAAGCGTTGCTTCTTCAATCCCAAACGAGACAGAGGCTCCATCAATAGACGATTACCATCGGGCAATTCAATCCAAGTCGGTTTTTTAATTTCATCAGACAAGGTGCCCAAACGAACATTTAAACCCGCTTGGCGCAAGATGGACGCTAAACGAGCAATGTTTTGTAAATAGAATGTATTGCGAGTGTGGCGCTCTGGAATCAATAGTAAATTTTTGGCCTCGGGGCAAATTTTCTCAATCGCAGCCATAGCCGCCTGAACTGCTAGAGGAAGCATCTGAGGCGAAAGATTATTAAATCCACCAGGAAACAGGTTGGTATCAACTGGGGCTAATTTAAAGCCAGCATTCCTTAAATCGACAGAGCAATAAAAGGGTGGAGTGTGCTCTTGCCACTCCAGCCTAAACCAACGCTCGATCGTAGGGGTTGCTTCTAAGACCTTTGTCTCGAGATCGAGTAAAGGTCCGCTAAGGGCAGTAATGAGATGTGGAACCATCCCACCATTGTAAGATTTTTAAAAGACAAAGGGCGGCATCCGAAGATACCGCCCTTTTTGGCGCACTAAATCAACTAAATTTAGGATTAGGGGGCTATTAAGCACCCTATTTAGTCAATTAGTTTGAATATGCTGTTTCACCATGGGAAGTGATATCCAAGCCTTCACGTTCTTGATCTTCAGGAACGCGTAAGCCAATCACCATATCAACCACTTTATATGCAATCACAGAAACTACTGCACACCAGATGATAGTAATGATGACGCCTTCAGCCTGAATGATGGTTTGATTCAAAATCGAGAAGTCGGCAGGAGCGGCTCCGCCAGTTCCACCAAGACTAGGTGCAGTAAATACCCCAGTCAAGATCGCCCCAACAATACCGCCAACACCATGAATACCAAATACGTCGAGGGTATCGTCTGCGCCGAGCATTCTTTTTAAACCACTTACAGCCCATAAGCAGATCAAACCTGAGATAAATCCAATGGCGATGGCGCCCATTGGACCAACAGTGCCGCAAGCTGGAGTAATACCAACTAAACCAGCTACCGCACCAGAGGCCGCACCCAACATTGAAGCCTTACCTTTAAATAAAGTCTCGCCTAAATTCCATGCTAATACTGCAGCAGCTGGAGCAAGCAATGTGTTGATGAATGGAAGCGCAGCAGACTCACTTGCCTCTAAGTTGGAGCCTGCATTAAAGCCGAACCAACCTACCCACAACAATGCAGCGCCAACCATAGTTAAGGTCAGGCTATGAGGAGTCATAGCATCCTTACCGTAGCCAAGACGTTTGCCAATCATGTAAGCACCAACCAAGCCGGCAATACCAGCATTGATGTGCACTACAGTACCACCAGCAAAGTCTAAGTCGCCCTTACCTAATAAGTAACCACCAGCACCCCAAACCATGTGAGCAATTGGTAGGTAGCAGAAGGTAAACCAAAGTGCGCAGAACAACAACACTGCAGAGAATTTAACGCGCTCAGCAAATGAACCGACGATCAAGCATGCAGTGATACCAGCAAAAGTTGCCTGGAATGCAATAAAAATGAACTCAGGAATCTTTGAAGTTGGTGTAAAGGTATCTGCTTGTGAAGCAACTGTTACGCCCGATAAAAAGAGTTTACTAAAGTCGCCGATGATCAATCCCTCGGCGCCAAACGCTAAGGAATATCCATAAATTACCCACAAAACAACCATCAATGAAAATACGGTCATTGTTTGCATCAATATCGACAACATATTTTTGCTTCTGACCAAACCACCGTAGAACAATGCAAGACCTGGTAACACCATCAAAATTACCAAGATAGTGCTGAGCATCATCCAAGCAGTATCCGCCTTATCAACAGTTGCAGCTACAGCAGCTGCAGCTGCAGGTGCTACTGTGCTTGCGGCCGCAGCAGCAATTGGCTCATCAGCAGCATATGCAGTTGAAGTTGCCATTACACCAGTTACGCCAATAGCCAAGGCCATTGCAGTTCCAGCTAGGAATTGTTTCATCCGAGTTAACATTTTGAACCTCTCTTTAAAGTGCCGAAGCGCCGGTTTCACCGGTACGAATACGAATGACGTGTTCAACTGGTGAGACAAAAATTTTGCCATCGCCAATCTTTCCAGTACGAGCAGATTTTTCAATCGCTTCAATCGCTCGCTCCAAGATGCCATCTTCAACAGCAGCTTCAATTTTTACTTTCGGCAAAAAGTCGACGACATATTCAGCGCCACGATATAGCTCAGTGTGACCTTTTTGACGCCCAAAGCCCTTAACCTCAGTAACAGTAATGCCCGAAACCCCCACTTCCGAGAGAGCTTCGCGCACTTCGTCAAGCTTGAAGGGCTTGATGATTGCGGTAATTAATTTCATACGTTTCTCCGATTAGAGGAAGGAATTAGAAAGTCTTTGTTAACGAAACGATACCTGTAGAGCCACCTAAGTTTTTTCCTTGCGGGCTAACGTATGCATAGCTGCTACCAACAGTTTTAGCATTGGTATCAATATAAGAAACAGCGGCAGATAAGCCTCCACCAAAGTCTTTCGTCAAACCAATTTTCCAATCGGTATAGCTATAAAGACTGGAGTTAGATGTAGAGCTACCTGCAGGTGTACCAGCAATGTACTGATAACCTACGTGCGCATTCAAACCAATTCCCCAAATCCCAGTATCGTAGTTCACTGTTAAATCAGGATAGTAGGATCCAGAACTGTTCGCATTTCCGAATGTATTTGTAACGGCATAGGAAAACTTCAAAAAGCCTGTAACAGGTCCGAG
>JBFZCO010000045.1:0-5277 GCA_041307885.1 Burkholderiales bacterium
AACCGGCTTCCAGCATTTGACGCATAGTTACTGACATAACTTCTCCTAAGGGTTGTGTTCTAAAGTTGAGTCCTAGCTGCGCTAAAAAACGCCACCCTGGAAGGCTCAACTCGCGATTTCAGATCCAAAATAGACCTGAGAACGAAATTATAGCTTATCTATCAATGACCTAGCTAAGTCCAACTCAGACTCGGACTGAGGCAGAGCAGGCTAAAACACCCTATGCCGATCCTCAATTAAGGTGTATGCCTAATATTTAAGCAGTTCTTACATGCTAAAAAGTGCCAAGTCGTTGATAATCAAGGCATGAATAGTGTATTTACTGCCGAAAAAGACATCTTAGGGATGCGTGAAGCTGGACGTTTGGCCAGCGAAGTTCTTGACCATGTAGCGCCCCACGTAAAAGCGGGTGTCAGCACTCTAGAGTTAGATCGTATTTGTCATGACTATATGCGTGATGTTCAAAAAACAATTCCTGCACCTCTGAACTATCAGCCTCCAGGTTACCCACCCTTCCCCGCATCCATCTGCACTTCGGTCAACGATGTCATTTGCCATGGCATCCCCGGAGACAAAATTCTGAAAACGGGTGACGTAGTTAACCTAGATATCACCGTTATTACACCGGATGGTTATTACGGTGATACGAGCCGCATGTTCATGGTTGGCGAGGTTTCCGTATTGGCTAAACGGCTTACTCAAATTACTTTTGAATGTATGTGGCTTGGGATTGCACAGGTTAAACCAGGCGCTTCTTTGGGCGATATTGGTCACGTCATACAAACACATGCTGAGAAAGCGGGTTATTCAGTAGTTCGGGAATACTGTGGTCACGGAATTGGCAAAGTCTTTCATCAAGACCCTCAGATTCTTCACTATGGTCGCCCAGGCACTGGTGAGAAATTACAAGAAGGCATGACATTTACTATTGAACCAATGATTAATGCAGGCAAGCGAGATATTCGCACAATGCCAGATCAATGGACTGTTAAAACTAAAGATCGCAGCCTATCTGCGCAGTGGGAACATACCTTGTTAGTCACAGCGACTGGTGTTGAGGTGCTGACTTGGTCTGAGGGCAGCAATCCGCCGCCTGATTGTGTCAAGGGCATCTCTTTCAGACCTAAGCTAGCCAGCATTGAAACATCCCAAGCCTAATGTCTCACCCTCTTGCCAGCACGATATCCGTTAAGGATGTTGTCAGCCTCAAAGCTGCGCGCGAACAAGCCTACAAACAATTTTTAGAGCACCAAGTTGTTGGGAAGCTTACAAAACAACTGAGTAAGCTCAGCGATGAATTATTACTGAGCCTGTGGAATGCCTGTGATTTAAAGTCTGATGCTGCCCTTGTTGCAGTGGGTGGCTACGGACGTGGTGCACTCTTCCCCTTTTCGGATATAGATATATTGATTTTGCTTCCAGAGGATAAGAAATTCTTCGAAGAAGTGCTTGCCAGTAAGATTGAAAAATTCGTAGCGCTGTGCTGGGATACTGGCTTAGAAATTGGCTCCTCTGTTAGAACAGTTGCAGAATGTATTTCGGAGGCGGAACAAGACATTACTGTTCGAACCTCTTTACTAGAGTCGCGACTCATCTGTGGAAAAAAAGCACTCTTTAAAGAATTTGAATCTGTCTATGAAAAAACATTAGATCCCAAATCTTTTTTTCAAGCCAAGTTAGCAGAACAAATTCAGCGTCACTATAAATACCAAGATACGCCCTATTCGCTAGAGCCTAACTGTAAAGAAAGCCCGGGTGGATTGCGAGATATACAAGTGATCTCTTGGGTTAGTAAAGCGGCACATCTAGGCAATAGCTTTAAGGACCTCAGCCTTGCAGGCCTTGTAACTGAACGTGAATTGACTGAACTCAATCGTAATCAACGCTTTTTAGAAACTTTGCGAGCTAATCTGCATTTACTGGCTAAGCGCCGACAGGATGTATTGGTATTTGATTTGCAGGCACCACTGGCAGCAGCAATGGGCATTACAGAAGAGTCTTCACGGCTTGCAAGCGAAGCAATCATGCGTCGTTACTATTGGGCAGCTAAAGCAGTTAATCAACTCAACGACGTATTACTGCAAAATATTGAAGCTTTACTATTTCCGCAAGAATCCAAAACAACTCATGAGATTCCTGGTGAGGGTAATGAGTGCTTTATCGAACGCCAAGGCGTCTTGGATATTACCGACCCACAGCTCTTCCAAAAACATCCAGAGAAAATCTTACGTACCTTTTTAGTTTTTGCACAGACTGCAAACGTCAAAAGTCTTTCGGCCACTATTTTTAGAGGACTCTATAACGCGCGTCAAAAGATGGATGGCAAATGGCGTAAAGATCCCATTAATCGTGCGCTCTTTATGCAGATTCTGAAGGAACCTGAGGGAGTCAGTCGCGCATTTGCGTTAATGAATCGCACCAGTGTTCTTGGCCGCTATCTGCCAGCTTTTAGAAAAATTGTTGGGCAAATGCAGCATGATTTATTCCATGTCTATACAGTTGACCAACATATCTTGATGGTTTTGCGTAATGTCAGACGTTTTATGGTGGTCGAACACACCCATGAGTTCCCTTTTTGCAGCAGCCTCATAGCCCATTTTGAAAAACCCTGGTTACTTGTCATCGCTGCATTGTTTCATGACATCGCTAAAGGGCGAGGCGGTGATCATTCAGAACTTGGGAAGGCTGATGTACGTAAGTTCGCCAAAGATCATGGTTTAGATAAGGCAGATACTGAACTGATCGTTTGGCTAGTTTCAGAACATCTCAAGATGAGCCAAGTAGCTCAAAAACAAGACATTACTGACCCAGATGTTGTCAAAGCATTTGCTAAAAAGGTAGGTGATGAACGTCACCTTACTGCTCTGTACCTCCTAACTGTTGCCGATGTTCGTGGTACTAGCCCAAAGGTTTGGAATGCCTGGAAAGGGAAGTTACTCGAAGACTTATACCGAGCCACTTTAAGAGTATTGGGGGGAGCCAAACCGGACGCCTCATCTGAGCTTGCTCAGCATCAAGAAGAGTCAAGAGCGAAATTGCGTCTCAATGCAATAGAAGATTCCGCCTATGATAATCTGTGGAATAAATTAGATGTTGCTTTTTTCTTGCGGCAAGACGCTGCCGATATTGCATGGCTTACACGACATCTATTGAATAAAGTAGATAGTCCAGTTCCAGTAGTGCGAGCTCGCATCTCTCCTGTTGGCGAGGGCTTGCAAATTGCTGTCTACGTTAAAGATCAAGAAGATTTGTTTGCCAGAATTTGCGCCTACTTTGAGCGCCATGGATTTTCCATTTGGGATGCGCGTATTCATACGACAAAACATGGTTATGCACTCGATACCTTTCAAATCTCTGGCAGTAACTTAGTTGAAGAAGGCGGCAGTTATCGCGATCTCATTCAATTGGTAGAGTATGAACTGAGCGCAGCCTTACAAAATGCTGACCCATTGCCCCCACCCAGCATGGGACGACTCTCTCGGCAATCTCGCACCTTCCCGATTCAGCCAAGAGTGCATATGATTCCTGATGAGCGTGGCCAATACTATGCTCTGTCACTGTCAGCAAGCGACCGTACTGGTCTTCTTTATGCGGTATCTAGAGTATTAGCAAAGCATGAAGTTTCACTTCATACAGCCCGGATCAACACTCTGGGTGAGCGGGTTGAGGACGTCTTCTTATTGGATGCAGCAAACCTCAGTAAAAATCCGAAACTACAAATCCTGCTTGAAACAGAGTTATTGGAAGCACTGGGGGCTTAGGATTCATGCTCCAACTTTTCTAAGGCACGCCTAAGACGAAGATTAGTTACCTCATCAAACGATAGCCAAGATTTCATAATCTTCTCTGCAGACATATCCTCTCTTACTGCCTCGAATAGAAATAAGAGGTCAATGTGCAAGTACGTACCCTCGCCTTTCTTGGGATTTGCAGCAATCTCGTGCAAATCTATATCGATTGGATCTAGCTTTCTATCGATAGGCTTACATACAACGCCAGTTTCCTCATAAACCTCTCTTATTGACACCTCAAATGGCAATTCACCATCATCGATATGACCGCCTGGCTGAAGCCATTCTTTAATGAATGGGTGAAAGATTAAAAGAACTTGATCATTTTTGATAACAAGGCCACTAGCAGTAATGTGACCCACTGCGTTTAGACGTGAACATGCGTTAAAAGAAGAAATAATGTACAGGAACTTTTCAGCAAATCGCTCTGGAACAGTCTCAATTCCACTAATTGAGTGGAAGAAATTTGAAGACTCTCGCATATAAGATTCCTAAAATTAGAATCTTAATTAGCGATAGAGGAACATGCTACCTGATTTTCAGGTAAGAAATAACTTACAAAATCATTGAAATACTGTCTACTCCAACAACCCCAACATCGCTATCTCATCAATGACGGATACACCAAGTTCCTCTGCTTTAGCGAGTTTGCTTCCAGCATCTGCGCCAGCAACTACGTAGTCGGTTTTCTTAGAGACTGAGCCAGCAACTTTAGCACCCGCTTTTTCAAGGAGATCTTTAGCCTCATCCCTTGTCATGGTCGGGAAAGTTCCTGTCAGCACAAAAGTTTTTCCTGCAACAGCGGCACTAATTACCTTTTCTTCGACAGAAAGCTGCATGCCTGAAGCTAGGAGTTGTTCAATTACTTCGCGGTTATGCGCTTCTTGCATAAAGCTAGTAATGGAGTCGGCCACTACAGGGCCAACATCCTTAACCGTCAGCAAGTCTTCGAGACTGGCATCCATGAGAGCGTGCATAGACTGATAGTGATTAGCAAGATCTTTAGCGGTCGTTTCCCCAACATGGCGAATACCTAAGGCAAAGATGAATCTCGCCAGCGTCGTATTTTTAGATTGATTAATGGCTTGAATGAGGTTGTCGGCTGATTTCTCACCCATACGCTCTAGGTTTGCTAGAGCAGTAAAGCCTAATCGATAAAGATCGGCTGGTGTTCTGACTAAATTCTGATCAACTAGTTGATCTACGATCTTCTCACCTAAGCCCTCAATATCAAGCGCTCTTCTATGAGCAAAATGAATTAACGCCTGCTTACGCTGCGCCCCACAAAATAAACCGCCACTACAGCGTGCCACTGCTTCATCGGCTAAGCGCTCAATATGAGAATCGCAAACTGGGCAGCGAGTTGGCATCTCAAACTGCTGTGCATTAGTTGGCCTGCGCTCTTTAATGACAGAAACGACTTCAGGAATGACATCTCCTGCCCTTCTAACAGAGACAGTATCACCAATACGAACATCTTTGCGCT
>JBFZCO010000046.1:0-8720 GCA_041307885.1 Burkholderiales bacterium
TTCATAACGCCACTTTTGACGTTTGGTTGATGATGGGCTTCGGAGTTCTTGGTTACATGTTTAAGAAACTCGACTACCCAATGGCTCCAATGGTCTTGGCCTTGGTATTGGGCGACCGTGCGGAAGACTCTTTCCGTCAGTCGATGTTGATTTCTCAAGGTAGCTTAGATGTATTCTTCTCTAACTACTTAGTAGGTGCAATCACTGCATTAGCTTTGACATTGCTCTTCTGGCCATTAATTGGTAAGTTCATCGGCAAGAAAAAGGCTGCAGCAGCTTAAGTGATAAAGACTTGAGAAATAAAAATATCGCTTGATTTAGTCAAAAACGAAGATTAAGCAAAGAGAAGGGGGCGCAAGCCCCCTTTTTCTTGCGCGCAAATCGGAATCCGATAAAATAATTGAATATGAATTTTTGCAAAACCCGCCTCATTCATTGGATTGCTGCTTTCGCGATCTTGATGAGTGCGCTTGCGCCAGCAGTTTCACAGGCGGTATCGCTTGTAAAGCATGGCCAAGGTTTTGCGATGGAGATTTGCGCTGCAGATGGCACCAAGCTTTTTATTGACGTTCAGGATAATGAGCAAGCTGATGGACTTGGATCACAACCTTGTCCGTATTGTGTTGCCCAGGGCATGATTACTCCAGCGTTAAATACCAATCTCAAATTCCAAGCTCCTCAGAGTTTTGCATTTCTACCGCAGCTTTTCTATCAATCCCCGAAGCCTCTTGCTGTTTGGGTAACCCCTCCTTCCGCAGCCCCGCCTGTAATCGCCTAAAACTACATTCTTCCCAATGTTGGGTTTTGTAATTGACCATCGTGGTCATTGTTTTGGTGATAAAAATGAAATTAGTCAAAATGACGCCAATGGCGTTAGCAGCATCTATGATGCTCTCCGGGGCTTATGCCCAAGTTGCACCTAGTATTGATTCTTTAACGGTTACTGGCATACAAGAGGTGCCACTTACTCAGACTAATTTGTCTGGCTCACAACTGAATCAGTCAAGAGTGAATACGCCAAACACAGCAGCTATGCTTCTCAATATTCCTGGCGTCAGTATGTATTCTGCAGGTGGTGTATCGGGATTGCCTTCAATTCATGGTTTAGCTGATGATCGGGTTAGAACTAGGGTTGACGGCATGGATTTAATTTCATCTTGCCCAAATCACATGAACTCTCCGCTGTCATATATCAGTCCATCCAATATAGGTAGCATCAAAGTTATTACAGGTTTAGCACCAGTTAGTGCTGGCGGTGATAGTTTGGGTGGCGTTGTTTCTGTCCAATCGCTACCACCTGTATTTGCGAATAAGGGAGAGACTCTGACGCAGGGTGAGGTCGGTGCTGCTTATAGTAGTAACGCCAATGCGATTGCTGGCAATCTAAATCTTACAGTTGCTGGCGATGAATTTAGTGCAAATTACACGATTGATTCCGCTAAAGCAAATAACTACACTGCTGGTGGAAATTTTAAGCCTGCGGCCAATGGCTTGTCTGGTAATACGGTAGGCGCATCAAAATACACTGCTACTAACCAACAACTTTCTTTAGCTTGGCAAAGAGATAATCATTTGGTTGAGTTCAAAGCAGGGTATCAATTTATTCCATTTGAAGGTTACGCAAACCAACGTATGGATATGACCAAGAACCAAAGTACGCAGTTTAATTTAAAGTACACAGGCAAATATGACTGGGGCACTTTAGAGGCACAAGCTTATAACCAAATGGTTAATCACCAAATGGATGATAACGAAGGTGCGAGAACTTCACCAGCGATGCCAATGCTGGCTACTAGTTCAACTAATGGCGCGATCGTTAAAGGTACCTTGCCGCTCTCTGAAAATCAATTAGCTAGAGTCGGAACAGAGTGGCAAGGCTATAAATTAAATGATTGGTGGCCGCCTACATCATCGGCTCCCAATGGCATGATGAGTCCCAATACATTTGAAAATATTAATAATGGCACCAGAAATAGACTGGCTCTTTTTAGTGAATTAGAGCAGCAGTGGAGCAAGGATTGGATGGGTTTAGCTGGTGTACGCATAGAGCAGGTGGCTTCTAATGCTGGGGATGTTCAGGGCTATAGCAGCGCCAATCGCACCATGGGATCAAAAATGATGCCCATGGGGATGAGTACAAATTATTTACGCGACTCAAATGCATTTAATGCACAACAACATCAACAGACAGACTACAACTGGGATTTAACAGCACTTACAAGATACAAGCCAGATAATAATCAGAATTATGAGGCAGGTTATTCACGTAAAACACGATCACCAAATCTCTATGAACGTTATACATGGGCAACTACTCCCATGGCTGCAATTATGAATAACTTTGTTGGCGATGGTAATGGCTATGTAGGGCAAATTACATTGGCACCAGAAGTCGCTAATACATTTAGTCTTGCAACAGATTGGCATGATGCTAGTCGTGACGTCTGGAGTTTTAAAACAAATCCGTATTACACCTATATTAGCAATTACATCGATGCTATTTGTGGCCCAGGTGCACCATGTAAAGCAAATCAATTTAATGTTCTGCAATATGCCAATCAAAATGCACAAGTATTTGGTATCGACCTATCTGGAAATGTGGCTCTGGGTAAGTTACCTCAGTTAGGCCGCTTCCAGATGACTGGTTTAGCTTCCTATACGCGCGGACAAAATATCACGGCCGGTACAAATCTTTACAACATCATGCCTCTTAATGGCACGATTGGTTTAGTCCAGAATATTGGTGCCAATTGGACCAATACCATCCAAGGTCAATTTGTTGCTGCGAAAACAAATGTGAATACAGTCAGAAATGAAATTGTTACTGGTGGATATTCATTATTTAATTTACGCTCTTCATATGACGATAAAAAATATCGGGTGAATTTTGGGATAGAGAATTTATTCAATAAGCTCTATGCATTGCCACAGGGTGGGGCTTACTTAGGCCAAGGCAATACGATGTCTATAAACGGAGTTCCTTGGGGAACAGGTGTTGCTGGCATCGGCAGAACCTTCTACATATCAGCAAATATGAAGTTTTAAGGAGTGAATTGAAGCAGATGAAAAATTCTTGGTACTCCCGCCGTGGATTAAAACAGGGCCTATTATTGAGCTTATTAGTATGCCTAGTATGGGCTGTGGGTGTTTATGGATTTTTACAGGCTCAAGTTGTGAATGAGTCCTCCAGACTACAATTTGAGATGACACCAATGGGTTTTCAGCTCCATAATTGTGTTTGTGAAACGAGGACATAATGAGCCCACTTTTCCGTAAGTTGAAAACCCACCCCAAGACTGCTTCTGGCATCGAACGCAAGATTTTGCGCCATATCCCACAGCTATTTATCTTTGGTATTTTGGGGCTTGGCTTACCTTCTCTATTAGCAAGGCTATTCCCAATCTCTGGCAGTGTCGGTGAGGTGCAGCGTTGGATTGGGACAGTGGATATCTACGTCATTAGCCTAATCATTTTTTATTGCACGGCAGTTTTTACGATTGCTTTTGGGGCGCTTATTGTGATGATCATGAAGGGCCCAGCTTATGTCGCTGATGCCTATCCGCTGATTGATTTTGATAAACCGTATTCCAAGAAGAAGGATTTATGACTCAAAATACCTTTATTCACCATTTTTAATATTAAAAAACTATTCCGATTAAAGTAGATACATGCGTACCTGGTTCATGAAACGTAATTGCTCCTTTTCACCTAAACAAGTGGGGATGTTTTACGTTTCGATTGTTTGTTTTTCGCTATTAGTGGCGAGTTATTTCTTATTGATCGGCGTATGGATGATCATCATCTTTACAACAATTGAGATCTTCGCTTTAACAATTGCCTTGTACATATATACGCGCCATGCACTTGATTATGAAAAGATCACGATAGTTGGTAAGCAGCTTTTATTTGAGAGAAGTTGGGGTGGCAAGTTACAGCAGCATGAATTTAATACCGTCTGGACTAAGGTTGTTGCAACAGGTAAAGCAGATAGGGATATTGCTTTAAAAAGTGCTAACCATGAAGTGGTAATCGGTTTTTTTGTTGGAGTAAATGAGCGGGAGAAATTTCAAAAAGAGCTTCAGCAATATCTCGGAATTTGAATTTAACTAGGAGGAAGTAAGAATGACACGTAATACATTATTAACAGCGTCAATGATTGCAGTATTTGGATTGGGTGTAGCTGGGTTAGCTAATGCGCAAAATGCTAAGGTCGGAAGCTTGCAAATTGAAAATGCATATACCCGCTCAACAGTGCCGGGGCAAATGGCGGCTGGTGGATTTATGAAGATTGAGAATAAGGGTGCAGTTGATCAGCTCATTTCCGCAAGCTCTCCAGTAGCAGGCGAGGTTCAATTGCATGAAATGGCTATGGAAGGCAATGTCATGAAAATGCGTCAAGTAAAAGATATTCCTGTGCCAGCAGGTGGCGCTGTTGAATTAAAGCCAGGCGGTCTGCATTTGATGTTTATGAACATTAAAGCTCCATTAGCTGCTGGTGAAACGGTCCCAGTCAAACTCAAATTTGCTAAAGCAGGCGAGGTTGAAGTGAAGATGCCAGTCAATGCAATGGGCGCCCAAGGCGGTGGTCATGGTAGTGGCCATGGCGGAGCAATGAAGCATTAAGAATGCTATTGAGCAGAAATACTGAAGAATAAAAAAGCCCCTAGGTTTGCACTTAGGGGCTTTTTAGCTAGGGCAATGAACTTAGATTTTTAAATCCAAGTCCGTAACCGCACCTTTGCTGGCGCTACTTGCAAGACTTGCATATTTTGCTAACAGACCACGGGTGTAGCGTGGCTTAGGTTGCTTCCAAGCTGCGCGACGCTTAGCAATCTCTTCATCACTGACGTTTAATTGAATCAGCAGCTGATGAGCGTCTATAGTCACCGAGTCACCTTCTTCAATGAGGCCAATTGTTCCGCCAACATAAGCCTCAGGAGCAACGTGACCAACCACCATTCCCCAGGTGCCTCCAGAGAAGCGGCCATCGGTAATCAGGCCCACGGTTTCACCCAAACCTTGCCCAACTAAAGCAGAGGTAGGGGCAAGCATCTCGCGCATCCCAGGGCCACCTTTAGGACCCTCATAACGTATGACTACTACATCCCCATCTTTAATTTTTTGCGCCATGATGGCAGCCATTGCATCATCTTCAGAATTAAAGACGCGAGCAGGACCGGTAATCGAAGGATTTTTGAGTCCAGTGATCTTGGCTACGCAGCCTTCAGGGGAGATGTTGCCTTTCAGAATCGCCAAGTGACCTTGCTTGTAGATAGGGTTATCTAAAGTGCGGATCACTTTTTGATCAGCACGTGGCACTGAGGGTACATCTTTGAGATTTTCAGCAATCGTTTTGCCAGTGATCGTTATGCAGTCACCATGTAAAAGTCCACCATCGAGCAAAATCTTCATGACTTGAGGAATACCACCAGCCTCGTGAAGATCTGTTGCAAGATACTGGCCTGACGGTTTCATATCGGCAATGACGGGAACCCGCTTACGAATGCGTTCAAAATCATCTATTGTCCAGTCAATCTCTGCAGCGCTGGTGATTGCTAGATAGTGAAGAACGGCATTGGTAGAGCCACCAACCGCCATGATGACACTCACTGCGTTCTCAATGGATTTTTTAGTAATGATGTCGCGTGGTCGTAAATTCTTCTTAATCGCCTCAACCAACACGATTGCTGATTCATGCGCGCTAGCGACTTTCTCAGCATCAACGTTAGACATAGTAGAAGAGTAGGGCAGACTCATTCCCAGCGCTTCAAATGAAGAGCTCATGGTATTGGCTGTGTACATACCACCGCAAGAGCCGCTGCCTGGACAAGCGTTTTGTTCCACACCCTTTAGGTCTACCTCGGTCATGCGCCCAGAGGTAAATTCACCAACAGCTTCAAATGCAGAGACGATATTGAGTTCCTTGCCCTTGAAGTGACCTGGTTTAATCGTGCCACCATAAACATAAATACTAGGTACGTTCGTACGTGCCATTGCCATCATGCCGCCAGGCATGTTTTTGTCGCAACCGCCAATAACAACAACACCGTCTTGCCACAGACCATTTACGCAAGTCTCAATGCTGTCTGCAATGACCTCGCGAGATACGAGTGAGTATTTCATGCCCTCTGTACCCATGCCAATGCCATCGGATACCGTTGGTACACCGAATACCTGCGATTTAGCGCCAGCCTCTTCCAAGGCGATTACTACAGCATCTGCCAGTTTTTGCAGACCGCTATTGCAAGGTGTAATAGTGGAGTGGCCATTTGCTACGCCAACCATTGGCTTTACAAAATCTGACTCTTCGTAGCCCATCGCGTAATACATGGAGCGATTGGGAGCGCGGGCGACTCCTTCGGTGACATGGCGCGAGCGTTCATTAAGGGGTTTCATGCTGATATTGACTCCAGAAAAGATTTTGTCGAAAAGCTCTATTGTGCCGTGAGATAAAGCCGAATGCAGGGTTTTATGCCGTATTTATACACATTCTTTGTCATCTCTTTTGGCAACTTTGACTATTGTATTTGCTGATTCACTCATATTATTAGCTCTAAAGCTAATATCCTAAAAAAAATAGCTGCAGTACATTGCATTACCTATTACTTTTTCCTTCAAATTCAATGACTAAAGCTGGCCATATCTATCTAATTGACGATGATGAGTCAATGCGCACTTCTTTAAGCAGAATGCTTAGAGAAGTGGGTTATATCGTTGAGGATTTTTCCTCAGCTACTACGTTTTTCGAGCACTCTTTGCCAGTATCTCCAGCAGTGATCTTGCTAGATATGCAAATGCCTGATATGACCGGCTTAGATCTTCAAGAAAAGCTGCTACAAATGGGGCGCAAAACCCCCATTGTGTTTGTCAGCGGCCAAAGTCATCCTCATCAGATTGTGAAGGGTCTCAAAAAAGGGGCTCTAGACTTCCTTTTTAAGCCATTTAACCTGGAAGACTTATTAAAGGCGGTCGCCGATGCTGTTGAGTTCGACAGGCATCAATTAAAGCGAGTTTCTAAAGAGGTAGAGACGAAAAAAGACTATGCCACTCTGACCCCTAGAGAAAAAGAAGTCTGTTTTTGGCTAGTGAAGGGCTTGCTTAATAAGGACATTGCTGTCAAGCTCGGTACAACTGATGCAACAATCAAGGTTCACAAGGCCAGAGTGATGGATAAAATGAATGTGGAGTCAGTTCAAACCTTGGTTGCCAAGTATCTGGAGTCAGATTTAGAAAACGTTCAAAAGAGCTAGCCCTTAGGCTAATTTCCCTAGCCTTGCTTTAACACTATGATTGTGCACAAATTTGGTAAATAAATCACTTAAAGCGCTTTTGTGACAAGTAACTCTAAACTCCCGGAGATTCATAACGAAGCCTTTATAAAGGCGCGGGAAAAGCTTGGCCTAAGCGCAAAAGATCTTGGTGGGATGGCTTGTTTATCTACCCGTCAGATTGAGCAAATTGAAAGTGGCGAAACAAGCTCTTTCTATGGCGCACAAATTAAACTAACTGCTGCAAAAAAAGTAGCAAAGATTTTAGGTCTAAGCGATGAAGAGGCCTTTGATCTTGGTGAGAAGAGCTCAGCAAAGAATGTCGATCCAGAGCCTACTCCAGTGCTTGAACCCACTCCGGTAACGGAGCCTGCCCCGGTAGTTAATCAAGTGCAAGCTTCGCCTGAGTCAAGTAAACCAAAGAAGTCAAAAGTCACAGTTGACCCTATCGAGGCACCGCAAATTCAAGCTGAGATTATTGGCGACACGCCAGTACCCGCCAGCAGTACAACATCATCTCCTGCATCTAAACCCGCCAAGAAAAAGAATCTCTTTCTTTGGCTCAGCGTTTTAGCTGCAGCGGCATTTGCTGTTATTAATCTACGCCCTCTATTCTTTGCCGATCAGCCAGAGGAAATCATCGTAGTTAAAGAAGCGGTGATTGCGGCTCCACCAGCGCCATCACCTCCACCTGTAGATAGCGCCCCAACATCAGCGCCAACAACGCCGCCAGGCTCGGCACCAACAGCAGTGCCACCAACGGCGCCAACAACGCCATCAGCACCAGTGCCAGCAACTACCGCTGAAGTCTCCATGGCTTGCCCAGCTGAGGAGGCGATGATTAGCTATAAGCCCGAGGCGCCTCGAAAGGCTGGGGATATGGTGTATGTGCAAGCTAAATCTAAACAGGTTGTCTGTGTCATTGATGCCTCAGGCAAAACTCAAAATAAATTACTCGAGCCTGGGGTAGGCGCCTCCTTCTATGGCAAACCGCCATTTAAGGTGCTAACACCTGGGCTTGCGGAAGTGGATGTTTTCTTCCAGGGAGCAAAAGTGCGCCCATCAAATCCAAATGGCAAAACGATCATCTTGGAAGCTGGTGAAGTGATGACGGCGCCTGTAGATAAGACGGATTCCCAATTTCGCTAAATTGGATGGGTTAGCTAAGTAATAAGCAGCTAACCCTTGTTTCTCATAGAAACAATTTAATCAAACTGCTGAATCGTTCGTTTCGCCTGTGCGAATTCGAATAGCTTGTTCGATTGGACTAACAAAAATCTTACCGTCACCGATTTTGCCAGTGCGAGCTGCTTTAGTAATTGCCTCGATCACTGCCTCGGTATGATCATCTGCAACCACTACCTCAACTTTTACTTTAGGCAAAAAATCAACTACGTATTCTGCGCCACGGTATAACTCAGTATGGCCTTTTTGACGACCGAAGCCTTTTAC
>JBFZCO010000047.1:0-10621 GCA_041307885.1 Burkholderiales bacterium
AAGCCATTCGCAGCAAAGCCTGCAACCTCAATTGAAGGCTCTTTTTGCAGGGCGCTTGCAATGATTTTTCGCATCACCGCAGAATCATCAACAATTAGAACGCGAACTTTTTCCACAGATTCCTAAAAAGGGTAAGAGTCTAGCTTGGAGCTAGGTCAATATCAAAAACAATTATTTAAACATTTAATACTATTAGTAACTTATATCAGGTTAATCCCTGTTGAAAAAGAACTTCAAAATCTTCTTAGCAAGGATTTTGATATTTTTCTCAACTTCCTGTGACTCTAATGGCTTATTGAAGTATGCCTGGTTTGCGGCTTTACGCCTTTCAAGTAGGGTTGAGATTTCATCAATCAGCTCTGGGGCATCCTCAAGGATCGGGGAAATATCTGCCTTAGTAATTTCCAGCAGCGTAGAGTTAACCTTTGCCCTAACGTTGGCGGAACGGGGTTCGCCGGTCAACAGGGACATCTCACCCACACAGTCACCAGGCCAAATAGTTGCGACAACTACCTGCTCACCTTGATCATTAGGGATGGTTACTTCTAAGCCCCCCTCCATCAAGATATACATACTATCTGCGTTGTGACCTTGTTCGATAAGCAAATGATTAGCACGGCATGTCACAATCCGCGCAGCATCAGATAAACGGCTCACCTGCTCCATACTTAATGCCTTCAGAACTCCAAATCGATAAACATCTTTGAGGCGATTATTAATCGTATGGACCAAATCTGAAGAGCGGGTTACTTCAACGGTGTAATTCATATTGATGCCGCCCAACCTCAGGAACCGAGCGGCGGCTAAACTTATCCTATTTTTTGAATCTTTTGGAGTTAAAGAAGGGTCACACTCATATTGCCAAGTAAATGTGTATATTCCGCTATTAATTTTAGCTAACCGAATGTGAAACCAAGGGTAACGAGAGTCTGACTTAACAATATACTCTGCCGCTTGGGTTAATAGCTCGATGATCTTATCAGCATCATTACCGGAATCTATATCAATCTCAATCATTCGACGAGCGCCCATCTTTGCAGCTTGCTGGTTAAGATTGATATAGGTGAGGTCAATAAAGCGACGATTTGGAATCCGAACAAGATGCTTCACTGCATTCCTTAAGACCACCATGCGATGATCGATTTGCACTACTTCGTAGTATTCGCCACCATCAACTTCAATATAATCACCAAGTCTAATTAAGCCATCCGATTGAATTTGGATACAGGCAACAATATCCGCAATAAATTCACGCAATACATAAACAATACCGAAACCAACAGCTCCAGAAGCAGCCAATACTTGACCTGCTGAGTGGTCGTACATCACAACAAAACCAATCAATCCAATCAAGGCATAGCAGCTGATGGTGATAGCCTGAACTAATATGACAGGCTGAGGATTTTTTTTGGTAGTTTCATTAAAGCGAACCACAAAATGACGGATAGTCATGTCTACTGAAACTGCAAAAAGAATAAATTGACCTACTGCAACAAAATCCGCTATTTTAAAATCATGCTTGTGAGCCAAATCAGCAATATTCCAAGCCCAAAATGAACCAAACTGCCTATCCATCCAAAAGGCATAGACAATGTTGGAAATCATCAAAAACCAAAATATAGGTTTTGGCAAAGAAAAAATATTGTGCGTGATTTTCATAGTGATGGGGAACGAAGCTGTGATAGAGAATGATTCAATATTTGGGGCAATCCGGCCCTGAAGGAGTGGGGGCTAATAAACTGCAGACTAGCAAGAAAACTAAGATACCCCAGCTGATTTTGAAGGGCAATCGATTTTTCAGGGTAAGGTTCTGCCCACTCCTGAACGAGCCTACTAGTTAACTCCCGACCTCTTATTGGCAGAACGCTAGCAACTAGATCAGACTCAACTAACAGCATCGCAAGGCAATCTACGTGGGCAGGAGGGTCAAAAGTGAGGCGCTCCAATAAAGCGTTATATTGCCCATGGTCAGTCGCCATAATCCAAGGATCCAAAGCTTTCAAAACCTCATCCACCAAAGGTGGTGGGTAGCCTGAATCAGCCAGTAGACCTCTTAATAAATCCAAACTACGTTGCTCTATTTGACCGGGAGTAGCATTAATCAATCCAGGGTGCCCTAGATCATGAGCGGCTGCCGCCAGCAGTAGCTGCCACCTTTCTAGCGAAGAACTCATCCAAGCGGGATCAATGGAACCTGCCTGGGCACATTCATCTTCATGCATCAGCAAATACGAAAGCATCAAACATACTTCCATCATGTGTTTTTTGGAATGAAAAGGAGGCGCGGTATGAGTCGATGCTAAACGATCAATTTCTTTACCTACAGCCAAAATCATTGGTAAATAGGGGTTGGGATCAATAGACCAGCGGACCCATAATTTTGTATGGGTTAGTACCTGCAGAAAAGCATGCATGCTAGTGACATTTTTGTCGATTGCGCATAAAAATGCTTCGATGTCCTCAGTTTCCAAGGCCAAGAATTCTGCATTCAAAAAATGATCAATGGAGGTCTGTAGGTCAAACTGTTGGGTATTCATCTGCTGTGCGCCAAAAGACTCCGAAAAATGTAGTATCGATCCAGTTTAAACAACCCTTTTAGGCAGTTTTAGTTTGAGTGCTTGAGGAAACCCTAAATACAGTCGGGATGACCAATAACTGAAAGATGGCAATACCAAAAAACAAGGCTTTCGGAAGACCAGCATCCATAAAAAATCCAAAGATAAATGGACCGACAGCGGCACCTAAATCAATACCGGAGTAGACAATTCCGTAGACACGCCCTGAAACTCCCTTGGGTGTAGCAGTCTTAACCAAAAGATCTCTTGAGGGCGCTACAACACCGTACCCAAAACCGATAACAAAAAATATTGTTGGAATCAGCGCAAGAGAAATCAAACCACTGCCAAGCAATAAACACATCCCGATTGTTATGATCAAACAAGAGGTCACGATGCGTTCTGGTGCTTGTAACTTGGCCGCTAAATAACCCCCAAATAGAACACCGCTTGCACTACCTAAAGCTAGCAAAGTGATGTAGTAACTTCCAACCGTGAGGGGAACCTCGTAGATATTAAACAGGGCACTCGGCGCAAATGATTGCAGGCTTGAGGTGGAAGCCATGCTTAAGAAAAAGAAAAACCAGCATAACCAAACAGCAGTCAGTTTTAGAAAGGCAAATGCACTCTCTTTTACAGCAGAAGGATTGGCAGCCTGAGCACTTGCATGACTTTGCTCCTGCCGCTCTTTGGCATTATCAATTAGGTATTTTTTATTAAACCAAAGTATTAGCAAGATCAATGTTTCTAGCACAGCTGCTGCTAAGAAAGCGGTACGCCAGTCACTCAACTGAGCAACGCCAACCATAAAGGCTGGGGCAATAGCCCAGCCTAGGTAACCGGCTACACCATGAATTGAATAGGCATAAGGCAAGTTAGGAGCTGATACTTTGTGATTAATCAGTGTGTAATCGACAGGATGAAAGATCCCATTACCAAACCCAGCAATCACTGCTCCTAATAACAACATGAGGTAGCCATTACTTTGTGAATAAATCAGGGCCGCAAGAATCAACAGTCCAATGCCGACAAAAAGAACTGGGCGAGCGCCAATACGATCGACCAAAAATCCAGATGCAGCCTGAGCAACACAAGATACTACAAAGAAGACTGACATTAATAAGCCGAGCTCAGCATAGCTCAAAGCAAAAGCATCCATCAACCATGGGAACATGGGAGGGAGTACTAAATGAAAAAAATGGGAACTGCCGTGAGCCAGGCTGATGAGACCAATTACCCGGACATCACTGGCACGCCCGCTAAGCGCAACAGTCATGTACCGAGTTTACTGGCGCAGGAAAATTTCTGCTATTTTTTTGTTACTTAGTAAAGCTAAACTCGCCTTTTTTATCCACATCTACAGGCACCGTATCTTTGGGTCCAAACTTACCCTCCAAAATCATCTTCGATACCGGGTTCTCGATATGCTGCTGAATAGCCCGTTTTAGAGGCCTTGCTCCAAATATCGGATCAAAACCCACTTCTGCAATTTTGCTAAGAGCGGCATCACTCACCTCAAGTTGCATATCGACTTTGGCCAATCGATCGGACAAGTTTTTGAGCAAGATCTTCGCGATGTTGGCAATATTGCCTTTATCAAGACCATGGAACACCACAATCTCATCAATTCGATTTAAGAACTCAGGGCGGAAGTGATTCTTTAACTCTTCAAATACTGCATCCTTAATCTCTGATTGCTTCTTATCTGCCATTGACTGAATTAAATGTGAACCAATATTGCTGGTCATCACAATCACCGTGTTCTTAAAGTCCACAGTACGACCTTGGCCATCGGTTAGGCGACCATCATCTAACACCTGTAGTAGTACGTTAAAGACATCGGGGTGAGCCTTCTCAATCTCGTCAAAGAGAATGACGCTATAGGGATGACGGCGTACTTGCTCTGTTAAGTAACCCCCTTCCTCATAGCCAACATAACCCGGAGGCGCGCCGATCAGACGAGCAACGCTATGTTTTTCCATAAACTCACTCATGTCGATCCGAATGAGGTGATCCTCACTGTCGAACAAGAAGCCAGCTAAAGCTTTGCAAAGCTCAGTCTTACCAACACCGGTTGGCCCTAAGAATAAAAAGGAGCCGTATGGTCGATTCTCTTCCGATAGCCCAGCACGGGAACGGCGAATGGCATCGGATACCGCACGAATAGCCTCTTCCTGACCAACCACGCGCTTATGCAGGAGCTCTTCCATCTTAAGTAACTTATCTCGCTCACCTTGCATCATCTTCGATACCGGAATACCAGTTGCACGAGACACTACTTCTGCAATTTCTTCCGCACCAACTTGGGTACGCAAAAGTTTATTTTTTACCACACCATCTTTATCACCCTTTGCTTCTGCAGCAGCAGCAGATTTGAGCTTTGCTTCAAGTTCTGGCAACTTGCCATATTGCAATTCAGCAACTTGCTCTAACTTACCCTCACGTTGCAACTTTGCAATATCTGCACGTACCTTCTCAATCTCTTCTTTAAGATGGGCAGCACCTAATACGGCGCCCTTCTCTGCCTTCCAGATTTCTTCAAGATCAGCGTACTCAGCCCCTAGACGTTTGATTTCATCTTCGATTAAACCAAGGCGTTTTTGAGAGGCTTCGTCTTTTTCTTTTTTAACTGCTTCACGCTCAATCTTGAGCTGAATCAGACGACGCTCTAATTTATCCATCACCTCAGGTTTAGAGTCAATCTCCATCCGAATACGAGAACCCGCCTCATCAATGAGATCAATAGCCTTATCAGGCAAAAAGCGATCCGTAATGTAGCGATGGGACAACTCTGCAGCAGCAACAATCGCTGGATCAGTAATTTCGATACCGTGATGCAGTTCATAGCGCTCTTGTAAGCCACGCAAGATTGCAATAGTGGCCTCAACACTAGGCTCCTCAACCATCACCTTTTGAAAGCGCCGCTCAAGTGCTGGATCTTTCTCGATGTATTTGCGATATTCATCCAAGGTAGTTGCGCCAATGCAATGCAGCTCTCCACGAGCTAAAGCAGGCTTAAGCATATTGCCAGCATCCATTGCGCCATCGCCCTTACCAGCACCAACCATGGTATGGATCTCATCGATAAAGATGATGGTTTGACCTTCGTCTTTAGCAACATCACTCAGAACGGCTTTTAGTCGCTCCTCAAATTCGCCGCGATACTTAGCGCCAGCTAATAGCAAAGCCATATCTAAAACTAAGACGCGCTTATTTTTAAGTGTTTCAGGGACTTCACCATTAATGATACGCTGAGCTAAACCTTCAACAATGGCAGTCTTACCGACTCCTGGTTCGCCAATCAGCACGGGATTATTTTTACCGCGCCGTTGCAAGATCTGAATGGTGCGACGAATTTCATCATCACGACCAATCACAGGATCTAACTTACCCATGCGAGCACGCTCGGTTAAATCGACGGTGTATTTCTTTAAGGCCTCACGTTGACCTTCTGCATCTGCACTATTCACTGATTCTCCTCCGCGCACTAAATCAATAGCCGCTTCTAATGATTTACGATTTAAGCCATTCTCGCGAGCAATCTTGCCAAGCTCACCTTTGTCATCAGCCACTACTAGCAAAAATAATTCGCCGGCAATAAATTGATCATTGCGCTTATTCGCTTCTTTTTCACATAAGTTCAGCCAATTTGTTAAATCACGGCTAACTTGAACTTCACCACCAGTACCCTGAACTTCAGGTAAGTTAGTAATGAACTTCTCTGTGGCTTTTTCTAAGCCAGGCACGTTAACACCAGCACGAGTTAATAAACTCTTAGCGCCGCCATCAGAATCACGCAACATAGCCAGCAACAAATGAGCCGGCTCGATATATTGATTGTCTTTGGCCAAAGCCAAGCTTTGTGCTTCGCTCAGAGCCTCTTGAAACTTCGTAGTTAATTTATCTATTCTCATTTTGCAAGTCCTATCCACTTCATCTATTCTGATACATCTCTATCTATAGAATATAGGGCTATTCTTAGCAATTTCAAGTGTTTTACACCCCTTTTTGAGCGAATTTACCCCTATTTTGACCTGGCTTGTTTATCTCCTAGAGTGCGCTGATGGCAGCTACTATGCTGGCATTACCAACCGCCTTGAACATCGCCTAGCTGCCCATAATTCTGGGCAAGGCGCGCGCTATACGAAAGCGCGCAGACCAGTTGTCCTTTTGGCAACACAAGAGCACCCAGACCGATCTGAAGCCTCCAAAGCAGAAGCGAAGCTGAAGAAACTACCGCGATCTGAAAAGTTAGGCTTTTTTAAGACTTAGCCCGAGCAAGCGCTGTTAAGGAATAAATTATTTAATCCAACGTGCCATTGCTGCATCGTCAGTAATGCGGGCATCAACCCATCTAGCACCCTCTGGGGTATCTTCTTTTTTCCAGAACGGCGCTGCTGTCTTGAGATAGTCCATGATGAACTCGCAAGCAGCAAATGCTTCGCCCCGATGAGCGCTAGTAACCGCTACGAGGACAATTTGATCTTCAGGTAGCAATGGGCCCACTCGATGAATCACTAGAGCTCTAAAAATATCCCAACGATTTTGAGCTTGAGTGATGATTTCTTCCAAGGCCTTTTCCGTCATGCCAGGATAGTGCTCTAGTGTCATCCCCTTTACCTGGCTGCCATCATTCATATCGCGCACAGTACCAATAAAAGTGGCGACTGCGCCGACTCTCGAATCACCCTTGCGAAGCGCCATGACCTCGGTCGTTAAATCGAAATCGGATTCCTGAATACGGATGACATGATTTTGCATCTTAGCCACCCGTTACCGGTGGAAAGAATGCGACTTCAGCGCCTTCTACTAGCAAGGTAGTATCTTTAACCATCTCATGATTTAAAGCGCAACGAATCGCTTTGCCGTTAGCTAATACCTCGGCCCATGGATCCCCTCGTTGAACAAGGAAACTTCGTAAATCTGCAATAGTCTTGATTTCAGATGGCGTGCTGACACTCTCTTCTGAAAGTCCGAGACCTTCACGCAGTGAGGCAAAAAATCGTAATTGAATTTTCATAACTGAATCGTAATCTGATTTGCTTGCGGCTGCCGATGCTTATTTATTCTTATTTCAAGTCAACAATGCATTGAACGGAATGTACTTGACCAAATCACCTGCTTTTATTGGCTGACCTGGAGGGCAATCCACTAGGCCATCACCCCATGAGGCGCTAGTCAGTACTCCAGAGCTCTGATTAGGAAAGAGATCTAAGCCGCCCTGCGCATTTATCTTCACGCGCAAGAACTCATTACGACGATCGGCTTTAAGCCAATCAAAATCAGCGCGCATTGGGTATGACTGAACCTGCTTTACTTCTCGACCTTGCAACTGATGAATAAATGGGCGTACAAACAGTAAAAAGGTAACAAAGCTCGATACTGGATTGCCGGGAAGACCCATAAACCATGCTTCACCATCTTTGGGCTCATCTGATTTTTTGACTGCGCCAAACGCTAATGGTTTACCTGGCTTAATCGCAATTTGCCAAAGATCTAATCTCCCCTCAGCGCTCACCGCAGGTTTGATGTGATCTTCCTCACCAACAGATACGCCGCCAGAAGTAATAATAAGGTCGTGATCTTTGCTTGCCTTACGCAATGTCTGCCTAGTAGCAGCCAGATTATCGGGAACAATACCAAAATCAGTCGCATCACAACCCAAGGATTGCAGACAGGCCAATAAGGTATCGCGATTAGAGTTATAAATGCCTCCAGGTTTAAGGGGCTCACCAGGAAGAGACAACTCATCACCAGTGAAAAATGCAGCCACCTTCACCCTTCGCCTGACATTTAAATGCGTCAAGCCAGCTGAAGCAGCTACGCCTAATTCTTGGGGACGCAAGAAAGTGCCTGCCATTAAGGCAGTCTTACCTGCCGTAAGATCCTCACCCTTTCTGCGAATCCACTGAGCTTTTGTTGGAACCGTATTGACCTGCACTGAGTCAGTCATCCCTTCTGGAATTGCGCAGTCTTCTTGCATGACAACAGCATCCGCTCCGGGAGGCACTGGGGCACCAGTAAATATTCTGGCTGCAGTACCAGGCTCTAGCATCGCACCAACCGATCCCGCCGGAATACGCTGGGCAACTTTGAGAATGCTGCCTGGGGTTTGAGTGTCCGCAGTTCTGATGGCATAACCATCCATCGAAGTGTTATCCAGTGGCGGGACATCCACTAGGCTATCCACATTTTGCGCAAGTACACGACCAAGAGCAGACTGCATTGAAACAGTCTCAGTTTCTTTGACAGCTTGAGCATGTGACAGCAAATGGTCTAAAGCCTGCTGAGCAGTCAACATCGGAGGCTTATTCATAGTGACTATTACCTACAGGGTTATTTGAGGTGAGTAGTAATAAAGTTTTTAACTTGATTGACATCCGCATCGATATTCTCAACACGCTGTGGCTTAGATTTAATGTCTTTAAATGCTGGAGGGCACTCTGCAGGACGACCCAAAGCCACTTCAATCGTTTCTTCAAACTTAATTGGCAAAGCAGTTTCAAGCACAAGCATGGGCACTCCAGCTTGTAAGTACTCACGCGCTACTTTCACGCCATCAGCTGTATGGGTATCGATCATGACGCCATATTGCTGATCGATATTGCGAATCGTATCAATTCTATTTTGATGGGTGCTTCGACCGGACAGAAAGCCATACTTAGCAATCTCTGTAAAGACAGCATCTTTTGAGATATCAAAGCCGCCCGCTTCGTCTACTTGCTTAAACATCGCTGCAGTGACTTTGCCATCTTGACCCATGAGGTCAAAGACAAAACGCTCAAAGTTGCTGGCTTTAGAGATATCCATCGATGGACTAGAGGTATGTAGTGTCTCTGCAGACTTCCTTGCGCGATAAACTCCTGTTCGGAAAAACTCATCAAGAACATCATTCTCATTCGTTGCTGCAATTAAGTGCGCAATGGGCAAACCCATCATACGGGCAATGTGGCCAGCGCAAATATTGCCAAAGTTTCCTGATGGCACCGTAAACGAAACCTTTTGCTCGCTAGACTTGGTGGCTAATAAATAACCTTGAAAGTAGTACACCACCTGAGCAACAACTCGACCCCAGTTAATGGAGTTCACAGTGCCAATCTGATTGGCTGCCTTAAAGGCATGATCGTTACTCACCGCTTTCACAATATCTTGGCAGTCATCAAATACACCCGCCACTGCCAAATTAAAAATATTAGGATCTTGCAAGGAATACATTTGCGCAGATTGGAAAGCACTCATCTTGCCGCGCGGGGAAAGCATAAATACCTTCACACCCTCTTTACCGCGCATCGCATACTCTGCTGCGCTACCAGTATCACCAGAAGTAGCCCCCAAGATATTCAGTTTCTGGCCATTTTTCTTTAAAGCATATTCAAAGAGATTGCCCAGTAACTGCATAGCCATATCTTTAAAAGCTAATGTGGGGCCATTCGATAGACTTAATAAACCAATACGAGCGCCCTTCTCTTCACCCAACCAATGCAATGGAGTAATGTCCTTCGCATTATCTTCAGGACGTCCATTGCAATAGACTTGCTCGGTATAGGTTTTACGCAGCAAGGCACGTAAGTCATTCTCAGGAATATCGTCGCAATACAGACTTAAGACCTCGTATGCAAGATCAGCATACGGCAATCCGCGCCAAGAATCTAACTGCTCTTTCGTGACCTGCGGATATTGAATGGGCAAATATAAGCCGCCATCTGGCGCTAAACCACCAAGCAGAATTTCGAGGAAGGATTGCTGTGGGCTATTGCCCCGAGTAGATTGGTAACGCATGTATTTTACTTACGACAAATTTTCTAAACGGATTTTGACAACTTCACCAGCTACAGTTTTCAAATTTTGAATTTCTGTAATTGCAGCGAGCATATGCTTTTCTTTAGTCTCATGCGTTAGAGCAACTAAATCAGTTTGACTCTCACCCTCATCAGCCTCTTTTTGTAAGAGTGCGTCGATCGAGATGCTATGCGCAGCCAAGATCTTAGTAATATCCGCCAATACCCCAGCCTGGTCTGCAACACGTAGGCGCAAGTAATAGCTAGTCGTAATCTCGCCCATAGGCA
>JBFZCO010000048.1:0-5324 GCA_041307885.1 Burkholderiales bacterium
CAAATGGCTTGCGCTCAGGAGCAGTTTGAATCTCACTGAACTTCGGAATATAGTCACGAATAGTTGAAGCCAAAGAAACTGTAGAAAGATAACCAATCATATAGGCCTCTAAAGATTGATATAAGTCTTTAGCTAAGTCAGATACCTCAACCTTACGCTTCTTAATATGGTTCATTGCCAAAACAATATCTTTAATCATGAGAACTTGGGGGTCTTGCAACAAGACATAACCGCCATTGCGCCCTTTTGTTCCTTTGACAATTCCGGCCGCACGAAGAGCGCTCAGCAAAAGCTCAATGCGACTAATAGACAAGCGTTGTCTCTTCGCTAGTTGAGGAACCGGAACGGGTTGACCGTTTTCTGAATGGTGAACAATATCTACCAGTGTATTTAAAGCAGCCTGTGCGGCGATCGTCATTTCCATGGTCATTAAAGAGATAAGTTAAGTGGAGTCAATATCCGTTTTAATGAATTATTAAAGTGGGGAGCGTTGTTGGGATTTAGTCAATTGATCAGCACTTCTCTGCTGAAAATCGACCATATTGTGATAACCCATTTGATAACAGGGGCAATGCTTTCCTAAGATCCAGCGGGCAAGCTTAATGCGCAGCATTTGAATCATCTCTATCTCCAAAAGGTATTGCAGTAATGTATCTGAGAATTTCATTGTCTGCAGGGCTCCATATCTGGAAAGGCTTAGCCGTTGATAGAGAGGGACAAGCAAGAATTATTGAATTCCTTTACATTAAAAGAATGCCAAATCAACATGCCCCCACATTACAAATTCCCCTATTCCCATTAGGAACAGTCCTTTTTCCGGATGGCGTTATTGCGCTGAAAATATTTGAAGCACGTTATCTCGACATGATTAAGCGCTGCTTGCGTGAGAACACCCAATTTGGAGTCATCAGCATTATCCGGGGCTCGGAGACCCAATCTGAAGAAGCCTTGGAAACTACTTTCTCAAGCATTGGCACGTTAGCCAAAATTGAGGATTTTGACCCTGTCCAACCAGCCCTGTACATGACTAGGTCTTTTGGCACCCAGCGTTTCAAGCTAATTCAAGCAAAGCAAGAAGCAAGTGGTCTATGGATGGGTGAAATTGAACTGCTCGAGAATGACCCACTCATACCTATTCCAGAAGAGCACCAAAAGGTTGTCAAACTGCTTAATGAAATTATTTCCGTTATTCAAAGCGAGGATCTTTTAGGTGATGCTCCATTTAGGGAGCCGCATAAGTTAGATGATTGTGGTTGGGTCTCAAATCGGCTCGCTGAGTTACTGCCACTGTCTTTGGCTCAAAAAAATCACTTGCTAGCCCAAGAAAACCCGCGTATTCGGCTTGATCTCATTACTGAGCTAATTGAAGACGACGGCTTAAGAAACACCATGATTCATTAAGCCCATGCTCGATGAATTTATTCGTAAAGGTATTCGAGAAATGGTTGGCGGTGGCGGACCACCAGTAGCTTTTCTTACCCCGCCAGGAGACCCTGGATTGCTAGGTCCTCAATCCGTCGCATGGAAAATCCATGCTGACTTTATTTCTATGATGATTGGTGGCATAAGCTCATTAATTATGCAAGCCCTGCACCCTCAAGCTCTCGCTGGCGTATGGGATCACTCGAGTTTTAGGGAGGATCTCAAAGGGAGACTAGGAAGAACTGCATTCTTTATCGCAGCAACTACTTATGGATCAAGGGAGATGGCTTTGCAAGTAATTAGTAAAGTTAACCGCATTCATACGCAGATTACTGGCTTTGACGAATTTGGAAAACCATACAAGGCAACTGATCCCCATCTTCTCGCCTGGGTCCACCTGACCGAAACGAGGAGCTTTATGAGTGCATTTGAATCTCATCGAGTCGAAAAAATTAGTACCCTAGCGAAAGATCAGTATTTTTCTGAAATGAAAACACTAGGCGAAAGAATGGGTGCCGTCGATTTACCTAGTAGCTACTTAGAAACAAATCGGGCTATTGAGCGCTATATTCCTGAATTACATTATGGTGAACGTGCAAAAAGTATTATTCAATTACTAGATCAATTTCCCAGCAATTTAGCAGCAAGGCCATTTGTCAAACTCATCAGTCGAGCTGGCTTTATGAATCTACCAGACTGGGTGCACCCCATGATTGGGCGTACTAAACCAAGTTATATGGAACGCCTAGCAGTCAACAAAAGCATTAACCTAGTTGCAATACCTGTTCGCGAGGCTTTAAAAGATGGGGTGGCCGCCCACTCACTCCGTAGAGTTTACGGATCAGCTCATTAGGAATACATCATGAAATATCTACACATCATTGCGGTAGTAGGCATCGTGTTGCCAAATCTCAGTTTTGCTAACGCACAAACAAACAAGACATATCAAGAGAGCTGCATAGAGGCTCAGGTCAAACTACATGAACAACATAAGAATATTTCAAGAAATGATTTCCGTTCATTTTGCGATTGCACAGAAAGACAACTTAAAAATATATTGGGTCAATCGCAATTTAATGAAATGCAGCAAGAAGGTAAAAAACCTTCTGGACTAAAGTCGGCCCAAGACGCCGCTGCAAAGGCCTGCTTAAAACCAGAACCTAAGATTGAGGCTTAACGTCTTCAGTAAGAGGAGTTGTGGAGCTATTGCTTGGTGAGATAGGCTTAAGCGGTGCTGGCACCATCTTTTCGCCATTCCATACTTGGCCACACCAACATTCGCCAGCATCATTAATAATGCAAACGCCTGATCCACAACAATAGTTTTTTGGAGCTTTCAAGAAGATATCCTTTGGGCCAATGAATTTGAGTGCTAATCCGTATTTTATGTTTTAAATTCAATCTTTGCTGTTAGATAGACAATCGCTATGCAGATGCCCTTGTTTGAGCCTGGAAATACACCATCTTCTCCCAACTTATTAATTAAAGATGGGAGTGCACAGTATTTTAGGGGGGTATACAGCCCAAAGAGTTGCCTTGACCTCTTCAAAATACTGCTTGAGACTATCGATTGGCAGCCCGATCAAATCACCATGTTTGGTAATCTAATCACTACTAAAAGAAAAGTAGCTTGGATTGGGGATGAGGGATGTTCATATACCTATTCTGGTCAAAAGAAGCATCCACAAGCTTGGACTCCACAATTGCTCACTATCAAAACAAAGCTGGAAGAACTCGCCGAGTGGAAATTTAACTCCTGCCTTCTTAATCTTTATCACAATGGCAATGAGGGCATGGGTTGGCACAGTGATAATGAAAAAGAATTGAATCCCATCGCACCAATTGCATCGCTTAGTTTAGGTGGCGAACGTCGGTTTGCCTTCAGGCATCAAGATGACAAAACCCCCACCTCTTTATTGCTTGAAAATGGGAGCGTGCTCATCATGCATGCGCCAACTCAGGATTTTTGGAAGCATAGTCTTTTAAAAACAGCTTTAGCAGTTCCCCCAAGAATCAACTTAACCTTTAGAGATATCTTGTTATGAATTGATTTTAAAAGCGGTCCATCAAGGTACAGCGTAACCATATTTTGTGAGAATCTCTTTTGCTTTTGGTGACTGCATAAATTGATAGAGGTCAATCGCTTCTTGTGGAGCACCTTTCATCAAAATCATTCTTTGCATGATGGGCTCATACAGCTTGTCGTCCAACAAAACATAATGTGTTTGCTTAGCAATTTCTGGTGACTTCGCAAGCGATAAGGCAGTAAAGCCGAGGTCTGCAGCACCGGTAGCCACAAACATGGTGGTTGCACCAATGTTATCGCCGTAAACTAATTTATCCTTAGCTAAATCCCATAGACCTTGTGCTTTAAGGTACTCAATCGCAGCCTTACCATAGGGGGCCAACTCCGGCTTTGCGATTGCAATCTTATTGGCTTTGACGATCGCACTTGAAAATTGCGCCTTTTCTTGGGTCAACTTTATCCCCGATGCATTTTTAGCAATCAATACAATTTTTCCAATGGCATAGACCTTTCCAGAATCCATGGTCTTACCGTTCTTAAAGAGCTCTAGAGGAAATTTCTCATCTGCAGAGATCAATAGATTAAACGGCGCGCCATTCATGATCTGGGTTGTAAAGTTTCCCGAAGAACCATAAACCACCCTCATCTCAGGCTTACCAGTAGCTTTAAATGCTGCCGCAATTTCTGTAAAAGCATCTTTCATATTAGCTGCAACTGCTACAGATGCAATCTGCCCAAATGAGATCGCTGCGTAGGTAAACAGAAGTAGCCCGAAAGAAAATTTGAGTAAATGTCTAAATCTCAATTGATACCTTCAAAAGAATATTGCTAAAGCAATAGTGTACTAATTCACATTGGCAAACCATTACATATTCAGATTAAGAATCTTTTGACTGACAAAATATCTTTTATTGCCTGAAATAGGATCTTGAAACGCAATTTCTTTCGCCAGCAGCTGCAAAGGTTTAGAAAAATCCAAGTCATACCCTTGATAAGGCGTAAGGATTGGATAAATTTGATCGTTCTTAATCGGAATACCTAGAGCATTAAGATGGCAACGTAATTGGTGCTTCTTTCCAGTTACTGGAGTTAAGCGATATTTAGCCCAATCCCCAAAAGTTTGCATGCACTCCACTAAGGTTTCTGTATTGGGCTCGCCAGGAAGCTCATGCATTTGCAAGAATTGCTCAGATTCCTCAATACGGCTCTGATAAGTCAAAGGCAATCTATTAATTAACTCTTCTGAGTAGGGAGCAATCGCCTCATATATCTTTTTAACCAAACGATCCCTAAACAGATTTTGATAGAGTGCACGTTCAGCTGGGTTTACGGAAAAGATAATCAATCCCGCGGTATCTCGATCGATTCGATGTATTGGACTTAAGGTTTGCAAACCCGTTTGTTTCTTGAGTCGATTTAAGACAGTTTGCTGAAGGTAAAGGCCACTTGGCGTGACGGGTAAAAAATGGGGTTTATCTGCAACCACAATATGCTTATCCATATACAACACCGGCACATCAAATGGAATCTCTGGCTCACGGACCAAGCGTCTAAAGTAAAGCAAGTGGGTATTGGGCCTATAAACATCACTTGCAGCAACTGGTGTCCCCTCCAAACTCATCACTAGGCCAGCAGCAAAACGCGCCGCCCATTCTTCAGAATCAATATGCGGAAAATATTTGACGAAAAAGTCTAGCAAGGACTCATATTGGGGAGTATCGGGCAGATATACCCGCGATGAAGACACCCCTTCTGAGTTCACTTTCATAAGCTAATCGTTTGTTAACTGTGGATTGAATGGGTCAATTATCTACCCTTCGGAACACGAGACTTCAAACACCCCTAAAATAGGGCTGCATAACATTTAGAATAATAA
>JBFZCO010000049.1:0-3124 GCA_041307885.1 Burkholderiales bacterium
AGATTGATTTAGTGACATTGATATCTTCAAGAAAGCCCAGTAAACAGGGGCTCATTCACTCATTTTCATTATTGATTTATATTGATGGCTGTTCATTAGCACTTCATTCTAAACATAAAAATAATTGAGACAAAATGAGAGCTTCCAATAGCAAACCTCTACCCTTAGCTGGCGTAAGAGTCCTAGATGTCAGTCAGGTCATGGCAGGCCCCTACTGCTGCATGCTCTTAGCTGACCTAGGTGCAGATGTCATCAAAATTGAACCTCCAGGGACTGGTGATCAGACCCGTGGTGCGATGGGATTCAAAATGAAAGGTTCAGATAGCATGGGCTTTCTGAATATGAATCGCAATAAACGGAGTGTCACCCTTAATCTGAAGACAGAGGCAGGGAAAAAAGTCTTTTTTGAATTAGTCAAAACAGCAGATATCTTGGTAGAGAACTACCGGCCGGGTGTCATGAAAAAGCTGGGGATTGATTACCCATCACTCCAGCATCTCAATCCCGGCTTAGTTTATGCCAGCATCTCAGGCTTTGGCCAAACTGGGCCTTGGGCTGATCGCCCTGGCTTTGACTTAATGGCTCAAGCAATGTCAGGCGTCATGAGTGTAACTGGCTATCCAGATGGTCCACCAGTGAAAGCGGGCGTACCGGTTGCCGATATTGGCTGCGCCCTATTTGCGGTCTATGGCATTTTGTCTGCTTACATTGGAAAAACAAAATCTGGCGAAGGTCAATTTATCGATGCCTCCTTATTTGATTCGGCCCTTGCATTTTCTATTTGGGATACCTCTCAGTATTGGGGCACAGGAGTAGAACCGGAGAAACTAGGGACTGCCAATCACATGAGCGCGCCCTATCAAGCTATGAAAGCTGCTGATGGCTACTTTGTTATGGGTGCTACCAACCAGAAGCTCTGGAAATTGCTCTGTGAAAAGATTGAACGCCCCGAGTTATACGAGGACCCTCTTTTTAAAACGAATCCATTGCGCTTAGCAAATCGCCTAATTCTTGCTGCTGAGCTTGAAAAAACATTTATTACCAAAACTAGTGAGCAGTGGGTAGAGCTTCTATTAGCAGCAGGCATTCCTGCTGGCCCGATTAATACCTACCCTCAAGCATTCAATAGTGAACATGGTAAGCATCGCAAGATGCGGATGGAGATTGATCACCCGATCGAAGGAAAGGTTCCCAATATTGGTTTTGCAGTCAAACTCATGGGTACCCCACAAGAAGTCTCAAGACATCCACCGCTGTTAGGGGAGCACACCCATGAATTACTGCAAGAGCTAGGCATTGAAGGTGCAAGCTTAAAAGCACTGGAAGATGGTGGTGCGTTTACCGCTTAAATACCGTTAGTCAATAACGCTGTAAAAAACCGGCCACTTAGAGCCGGTTTTTTATTAACACTGCATCAAATGAGATTAAGATCCAGCTGAACTAGCGATCTCTGGCGCCTCAAACGGATCACGCTTAGGCTGAGGTGCGGTTTGTTTAGGCTTAGTACCCGGCATTAATTCAAAATCAGGCTTAAAGACCGTTAAGGTACTCCTGAGTTGATCAAATGCCTGGCGATTACCAATGAATTTAGCCTTACCTTGCGCCAATAATTGATCAAAGGTGGCTTGGCCGCCCATCACCTTTTCTAAATCACTCCGATTAACCACAATTGTGAGATCGGGATTCTTGGCTTGCTGCCCTTGAATATTGGTTAATGCTGAATTACTCATCTCCACTACAAATTTTTCACCATTGTCCGGTGTATCGAGGTTGATAGTGAACTTCATCCCTGCGGCCTTTTTACTATCCATACTAATTGCTAAGGAATTTAGCCATAACTCAGTTGTCATTGCTTTAATCATATCGGGGCCATTAGACTTTGGTGCGGCACCAGAAGGCATACCATGCCGTAATTCATAAGCAGCACCTAAAAAGCTATTGCGCACACTTGGGCTTTCTTTTTGATAACCAATTTGCTCAAAGATATCGGCTAATAAATCTTTTGCAGCAGTATTGTTAGGCTCTGCATAAACTAATTTATTGACAATCTCCATCGCCTCACGATATTTACCCTGCTGATATAGCTGTTTGCCTTTCGCCATAATTTTGGCAGGCCCGCCCATCATTTCCACATAAAGCGGTGCAGAGTCTTTTGGTGACAAAGGAATCAAAGTCGCTGGGTTGGCGTCCCAGTAACCTAAATAACGATTGATTACTGCGCGGCTATTGTGTTCTTCAGAGCCATGGTAACTATGGGCTGCCCATTGCGCCTTCAGACTATCGGGCTGCTTGTAAACGTTATGCACTTCATTGATTGTCACGCCATTATTTGCTAAATGCAGCACCTCATTATTCAAATGCGCATAACTATCCCGTTGCGTGCGCATCACTTCTTGAATGCGCTCATTACCCCAACGTGGCCATGAATGGGAAGCAAACATCACCTGAGCTTCATTGCCATAACGATAGAGGGAATTATTAATATTTTTTGACCAAGCTAAAGCATCTCGAACTAAAGCGCCGCGCAATGTATAGATATTGTGAATCGTGCCGGTAATATTTTCAGCCGCCCAAAAAGCTTTAAATTGTGGGAAGTAGGTATTCATCTCCGCGGGAGCCTCAGTACCTGGGGTATTTTGAAATTCCATCTCCACGCCATCAATCGTCATTTTTTCAAATGGCTCTTTGATATGAGTATTGGGTTCAATGAGGCCAAGATTACCAGCTGCTGTATTTTTCCCAATGGACTGATCAACGTGACCAAATGGGCTGCGTGGTAACAAAACGCCATATTGGAAGTACATGCGACGATTCATAGCATTACCCGCATACACGTTTTCTGCAACTGCATGATCCATAAATCCTGCGGGTGCGATCACTTTGACTTTGCCACTCTTGACATCTGCTTCATTAATGACACCACGCACACCACCATAGTGATCCGCATGTGAATGGGAGTACACCACAGCTACGACTGGTCGCTTGCCTAATTTTTCATTCACCAATTCCAGAGCAGCTCTCGCAGTCTCTTTAGAGGTCAGTGGATCAAACACAATCCAGCCGGTATTGGTCTTAATGAAACTAATATTGGCCAAATCGAAACCACGTACTTGATAGATTTTTC
>JBFZCO010000050.1:0-48673 GCA_041307885.1 Burkholderiales bacterium
AAGTTGAGTGGAATGGTCGGGTATTACCCGCCCGACTGTTAGCTGTCCATAACAATCCATTACCAAGGTGACATATGAGACTTACAACCAAAGGTCGTTTTGCAGTAACCGCCATGATTGATTTAGCTCTGCGTGAAACGCACGGGCCAGTAACTTTAGCTGGAATCAGTCAGAGGCAGAAGATTTCGCTTTCCTATCTTGAGCAGTTATTCGGGAAATTACGCCGTTTTAATATCGTTGAGAGCACCCGTGGGCCTGGAGGTGGTTACACCTTGGCGCGTAAGTCTGAAGAAATCAGTGTGGCTGACATCATCGTTGCTGTTGATGAGCCCATCGATGCTACCCAATGTGGTGGCAAAGGGAACTGTCACGCTGATGAAGAGAACCATGGGCGTTGCATGACACATGACCTTTGGACGAATCTGAATTCCAAGATGGTGGAATACCTTAGTTCTGTAACTCTTCGCGACCTAGTTCAGCAGCAAGAGGGTCGTGGGGTTGTATTGCATGATTTGCGTCCGAAGAAACTCAAAACAGACGCCGTCAAAATGGATAAGCCTGCAGGAGTTAGTGCAGCAAAGAAAGAACTTGCTGTAAAGCGCCCCATTATTAATTCTGTCTTTAATTTAGCTCAGCAGAGTTAATTGAAGTTCGATAATCGCTATTAATTACTAATAAGAAGTTAACCATGAACGCACCACAAGACATTCCTCAGCAGTCCGTGCCTATGTTTAGTCCAAAACACTTTCCAGTGTATATGGACTATTCAGCCACTACGCCAATTGATCCTCGTGTGGTTGACAAAATGCTGCCTTACTTAAGGGAGCAGTTTGGAAATGCAGCTTCGCGTAGTCATGCCTATGGCTGGGCAGCTGAAGAGGCGGTTGAGTGGGCGCGTTCAGAAGTTGCTCAGCTAGTGCATGCCGACCCAAGGGAGATTGTCTTTACTAGTGGCGCAACTGAAAGTATTAATTTGGCATTGAAAGGTGCCGCGCATTTCTATAAAGAGCGTGGTAACCATATCATTACCGTAAAAACCGAGCACAAGGCAACGCTTGATACCTGTCGTGAGCTAGAGCGTGAAGGGTTCGAAGTAACGTATTTGGATGTATTGCCCAATGGCTTAATTGATTTTGCTCAGTTAGAAGCTGCAATGAAGCCGGGAACTATCTTGGCATCAGTGATGTATGTGAATAATGAAATTGGAGTAGTGCAAGATATTCCCCGCATTGGCGAGCTATGCCGTTCACGCGGTGTGATTTTCCATGTGGATGCAGCTCAAGCAACTGGCAAGGTCGAGATCGACTTGGAAAAAGAAAAAGTAGATCTCATGAGTTTTTCTGCTCACAAGACATATGGCCCTAAAGGAATTGGTGCCTTGTTTGTGCGTCGTAAGCCACGTATTCGAATTGAGGCACAGATTCATGGAGGTGGGCATGAGCGTGGCATGCGCTCTGGCACGCTTGCAGTTCATCAAATTGTAGGTATGGGTGAAGCCTTCCGTATCGCACGCCTCGAGATGGCTGATAGCAATAAGCGAATTCGTGCTCTGCGTGACCGTTTGCTGGCTGGCTTAAAAGACATTGAAGAGGTTTATGTCAATGGCGATATGGAGCATCGTGTACCGCACAACCTCAACATTAGCTTTAACTATGTCGAAGGCGAGTCCATGTTGATGGCCTTAAAAGATTTAGCAATTTCTTCTGGATCTGCCTGTACTTCAGCATCCCTAGAGCCTTCGTATGTATTGCGTGCCTTAGGCCGTAATGATGAATTAGCGCATAGTTCAATTCGCTTTACTTTGGGTCGCTTTACTACCGAAGAAGAGGTGGATTTCACAATTAAGCTGGTAAAAGAAAAGATTGCCAAGTTGCGTGAGCTTTCACCGTTGTGGGAAATGTTTAAAGATGGCGTTGATCTGAGCACTATTCAGTGGGCCGCTCACTAATCAATCTTGAGAATTTCAATTGAGTACAAAAAGTAAATAAGGAAACACCATGGCATATAGCGATAAAGTAATTGATCATTATGAGAATCCTCGTAACGTCGGCTCCTTTGCAAAGGGCGATGAGAGCGTTGGTACTGGTATGGTTGGCGCACCAGCTTGTGGTGACGTGATGAAGCTGCAAATTCGCGTTAACGATCAAGGCGTCATTGAGGATGCTAAGTTTAAGACTTATGGTTGCGGCTCTGCTATCGCATCGTCATCCCTGGTGACGGAGTGGGTTAAAGGTAAGACTCTGGATCAAGCCTTAGAAATTAAGAACTCATTGATTGCAGAAGAATTGGCTCTACCCCCAGTAAAGATTCATTGCTCAATTCTGGCTGAAGATGCGATTAAGGCTGCAGTTGCTGACTACAAAGAAAAGCATCCTGCTAAATAAATATCAGTGCGATTTTTTAAAAACAAGATAGGTTAACTATGGCAATTACCTTAACCGATAAAGCTGCAAAGCATGTTCAGCGCAATTTAGATAAGCGTGGGAAGGGTTGCGGCCTACGCTTGGGTGTTCGAACTACCGGTTGTTCTGGATTGGCCTATCAGCTTGAGTATGTTGATGAGGCTGCACCAGAAGATACCTTGTTTGAATCTAATGGCATTAAAGTTTTTGTTGATCCCAAAAGTTTGGCTTATCTAGATGGCACTGAATTGGATTTTGTGCGTGAGGGTTTGAATGAGGGCTTTAAGTTCCAAAACCCAAACGTAAAAGATGAGTGTGGTTGTGGCGAATCCTTCCGCGTCTGACAATTACTTCAACTTCTTTGGTTTAGAGCAGCAATTCAATATTGATTTGTCCGCTTTAGACCAGGCGTATCTCGCCATTCAAAAAGAGGTCCATCCTGATCGCCACGCACGTGGAAGCGACTCTGAGCAAAGACTTGCGATGCAAATGGCCACTTATGCCAATACTGCATTTCAGACTCTGAAAAATCCCATTCAACGTGGTTTATATATTTGCCAGCTCCACGGAGTAGATGCGCATCTTGAGACGAATACTGCTATGCCTGCAGCCTTTCTCATGAAGCAAATGGAATGGCGCGAAAGTCTTGAAGAGCAAGAGGATGACCTCATGGCTCTAGAGGAGCTTGCTGCGGAAGTAGGTCGCTCTATGGAAGAAACACTTCATGAATTGACGCAAGCAATCGATGGCGCAAAGAACTATGAGCGTGCAGCTGAGCTTTTGAGAGGTTTATTGTTTATCGATAAGTTTGCACAAGAGCTCGATGATGCTATCGCTATTTTGGTATAGCTTTACACTCAATACCCTATGGCACTCTTACAAATTTCTGAACCCGGCAAATCTTTAGCTCCGCATCAGCGGCGGATTGCTGTTGGTATCGATTTAGGAACAACCAATTCTTTGGTGGCAATTGTGCGCGATGCGCTTCCTCAAGTCTTGCCAGATGCACAGGGGCGTGAGTTGTTGCCCTCAGTGGTGCGTTATTTATCCAATGGCAGAACGCAAGCAGGTTTTGAGGCAATAGAAAGTATTGTTTCCGATCCCAAAAATACGATTATGTCAGTCAAGCGTTTTATGGGGCGGGGCATTATTGATGTAGAGCATATTGAAAACACCCCGTACGATTTTGTAGATGAGCCGGGGATGTTAAAAATTCGCACAGTAGCTGGCGATAAAAGCCCCATTGAAGTGTCTGCAGAGATTTTGGCGCGCTTGCGTCAGCTAGCGGAAGATTCAGTCAATGACGATATTGTTGGCGCAGTAATTACAGTGCCAGCCTATTTTGATGATGCTCAGCGTCAAGCAACAAAAGATGCTGCCAAGCTTGCCGGTATCGAAGTCTTGCGCTTGCTTAATGAGCCAACAGCAGCCGCAATCGCTTATGGCTTAGATAATGCCTCTGAAGGTATTTATGCTGTTTACGATCTAGGTGGCGGCACCTTTGATATTTCTATTTTGCGAATGAGCAGGGGAGTATTTGAGGTTTTATCCACTGGCGGTGATTCCGCATTGGGTGGTGACGACTTTGATCACCGACTATATTGTTGGGTGATTGAGCAGGCTAAATTGCCGCCGCTATCAGCTGGAGATCATCGCAAGTTATTGCAGGCTTGTAAGCACGCAAAGGAGCAGTTATCTCACAACCCTCTAGCGCGTGTTCACGAGACCTTGTCTGATGGGGTTGTGGTGAATGTTGGTGTAAGCCAGGCCCAGCTCTTCGAGATAACCCAAAATCTGATTAATAAGACCTTGCAGGCGGTAAAGAAGGCGTTGCGTGATGCGGGTCTTAAGGCTGATGAGGTAAAGGGTGTTGTGATGGTTGGTGGTGCTACGCGAATGCCTCATGTGCAACGCGCTGTAGGTGAACTCTTTGGCACGAAACCCTTAAATAATTTAAATCCTGATCAGGTAGTTGCCTTAGGCGCTGCGATGCAAGCCGATCTCCTGGCAGGCAATCAAAGCAAAGACGATGAGTGGCTTTTGCTTGATGTGATCCCGCTCTCGCTGGGTATTGAGACGATGGGTGGTCTAGTTGAAAAAATTATTCCTCGTAATACGCCAATTCCAGTTGCGCGTGCGCAGGATTTCACGACATTTAAAGATGGTCAGACAGCGCTCGCGATTGCAGTTGTTCAGGGCGAGCGTGAGTTGGCGCAAGATTGTCGCTCTCTAGGCAAGTTTGAATTGCGTGGCATTCCAGCAATGGCTGCTGGCGCTGCTCGCATTCGGGTGACATTTCAAGTAGATGCAGATGGTTTACTTTCTGTAAGCGCCATGGAACAGGGATCAGGAGTGCAAGCCTCTATCGATATCAAACCCTCTTATGGGTTAACCGATGCAGAAATCACCCGCATGCTACAAGATGGTTTTGCCTCCGCCAAAATTGATTTACTATCACGATCCTTGCGTGAAGAGCAGGTAAATGCACAGCGTCTATTAGATGCTGTTCAAACTGCTCTGAACTCTGATCGTGATTTATTAAGCGCTAAAGAGCAAGCTTTAGTAGATCAAGAGATGGCAACATTACAAAAAATACTAAACGAAGAGTCAGACAGTGCTGTTTTGAGAAAAGCAGTTGATCATGCCGCCAAAGCTACTGATGATTTTGCGCAAAAGCGGATGAATTCAAGCATCCAAAAGGCTTTAACTGGTAAAAAAGTCGCTGAAATTTAAAGAATAAGCCAACCGCATTAACCTATTAATAGAAATTGATCATGACTCAGATTGTTGTTTTACCTCATAGTGAATATTGCCCTGAAGGGGCCGTAGTCGAAGTGGCTCCAGGAACCTCCATCTGCGAGGCCTTATTAGAAAATGATATTCCGATCGAGCATGCTTGCGATATGGTTTGTGCTTGCACAACCTGTCACGTTATTGTCAAAGAGGGCTATCAAAGTCTGAATGCTCCAGATGAAAATGAAGAGGATTTATTGGATCGTGCATGGGGCCTTAGTCCCCAATCTCGTTTATCTTGTCAGGCAATTGTTGCTCGCGAGGATTTGGTGATTGAGATACCAAAGTATTCAATTAATCATGCAAAAGAGAATCACTAGTTAAAGGTTATATAAGACGAAGGGCTTATGGTCTGCTGATGAAGAGTCAATCTACAGTTTGGTATTTATTCGGGGGAGTCATTTTTCTGAGTGCCTGCTCAAATAACAGTGACCCCTATCTTCAAAATGGTGGATATCCTCTGACCTATACCCAAAGCGGTGGGTATGCCAGCTCTCCCCAATTGATTTCTGCTGAACAATTACAGTCACTTATCTCCCCAATAGCGCTTTACCCAGACTCATTACTCTCGCTAATGTTGTTGGCTTCAACCTATCCCCTAGAAATTGCTGAGGCTTATAACTGGCGCAGAAGTAATGCCAGTCTCAATGGCCCTGCATTACAGAATGCTTTAAAAGCCCAATCTTGGAATGACAGTGTGAAGTCGCTGATTTCTTTTCCTCAGGCCTTTGAGATGATGGGAAGCAAATTGCAGTGGACGCAAAATCTAGGCAATGCTTATAAGCTGCAGCCAGCAGATACGATGAAAGCAGTGCAAACTTTGCGCAAGCGCGCTGTTCAAGCTGGTACCTTGAAGTCAAGCCAGCAAATTACCGTTAGCACGGATGCGAATAACAACATCCTCATTGCTCCTGCAAATTCTCAGGTTGTCTATGTGCCAAGCTATAACCCTAACCTGGTTTATGGTGCTTGGCCATACCCAGATTACCCGCCTTACCCAGCCTATAACCCCGCTTGGGGGGTGATGTCTTTCGGTTTGGGCTTAGCTGTTGGTGACGCCTTTTGGTCAACTCCAAGTTGGTCAGATGGCACGATTAATGTCAATAATGCATCCGGAACAAGTCGAGGACTGATTGGCCCTAGTAGCATTCAAAATCAGCAGCGCTTGCTCAATGATTGGAGAAATAATGCTACCCCACAGGAAAGACAAGCAGCAAGATCAGCGGGTCAGCGGGCAGATAATGCTTTTCAAAAAGATGCTACGCCACAACAGCGTGCAGAAGCCGATCGCCTAAATCAAGAAGCTCGTAATGATTATCAGCGTGACCGTTATAGTTCAAATGCGTATCGCGAGGCTGCTCAGGAAAATGCCTTAAGAGAGCAAGCACGTTTCGATCGTATGGGTGATGATCGATTTGGCGGTCGCGGTGGTTTTGGTGGCGGTCGTATGGGCGGCTTTAGGCGCTAATTTTGAGAGCATGAACATGAATCTATTTCGAATAAATGCATTGCTATTGATATCTGTAATATTTTTTCAGTCCAATGCATTTGCCCAATCAAATTTACCTAAAAATGATGCATCTACCCAGGCGCTTGTTGAGTTGTGCCAAAACGCCAACGACAATGATGCTCAAAATTTTTGTTTTGGTTTTGGAGAGGGTGTCTATCAAGCCTACTTAGCAAGTCGAAATCCGAAACTGAAGCCGGTTATTTGCTTTTCTTCTGCTGCCGAAACTAGAGAAAAGATATTGCAGGAATTTTTGGCCTGGACTCTACGAAACCCCCAGTACAAGCAAGAGCAGGCTGCAAAGACCTTAGTTCGATTCTTTGAGGCGCAATACCCATGCAAATAGCCTAAATTGCGTTATTGATCCTTATTTGCACCGTTAGTAGGCATAACGCACTTAAAGTAAGCAAGAGGAGGTTGTGGTCGGAGGCAGAGGGAATAAGATGAAGTTGTTGTTCATTCTTTAGGTTGTACCTCCATAGCATTTCTTTAAGCCACCCTGCGGGGTGGTTTTTCTTTATGGGTAATTTGCTCTAAGAAATACTTCTTGATCTCTTGAGTAATATTTTGGCGAGAATGCTTGCGTCTCTCTAATAAACCCACTTTACGGTAAATCGTTTTACCTGGAAGTTCCGAGATATTCAGTTGTCGATCTTTTTCCCAAGCAATATTAGCCAACTTGGGAACAATGGAGTAACCAAGACCTTGTCTTACCAGCTCAATGATGGCTTCAACTGAATTTAATTCCATCCCCTCTTGAATAGATAGCTTGCTTGCACGAATGGTTTGGTCTACTAAATGACCTGTCCAAGTATTTCTCTCAAAACGAATAAATGGCAGCTTGTTACTTAACTCCTTAGCGGAGGTGCTTACTTTTATTTTTGCTGCAGGGTAAATGAGAATCATCGGTTCTGTGTAGAGCTCCGTCCATTGCACGTTCTGTGGCAGGGTGTACGGAGATTCAGTAACGATCGCAGCATCTAAGGCACCCTCAATCACTTGGTCTAAAAAATTACTCGACAAGCCTGCAATGAGTTTGATTTCTAAATTAGGGTAGTTATTTTTGAGTTGATTTAAGGTAATTCCAAAGGCGCCCATCAGAGTGGAAACTAAGGCGCCTAAAACAATGGTCCCACTCAGGTCTGATTTAAAGTTTGAGCCTAGACCCTCGTAACGCGCAACAATTTCTTGTATGGGTTCAATTAATGCTTTTCCTTGGTGGTTGAGCGTCAGAGAGCGTTTGGTTCTATCGAATAACTCGACACCAAGCTCGGCTTCAAGCTGTTGTAGTTGTTGCCCAGCAGCGGCAGCAGTAAGCCCAATCTCACGAGCGGCTGCAGCTACGCTCTTATGACGCGTAATGGCTAAGAAGTTTTTAAGTACGCGAATGCTTGACATGGCTTAATTTATATAAAGTAAATTTTTATCTCAAAGAAAATTATATTCGATTTATTTTTTACTATCTATCGATATAATGAATCCATGTCAAATACAGATCTCAAAGTAAAAGTCTGGCGCGGTGCTCAAGAAGGTGAATTCATTGAGTACTTGGTGCCTCGCAATCCAAATCAAACAGTATTGGATGTGGTGACCTATATTCAGCGGCAGATTGATCCCACCTTGAGCTATCGCTTTGCCTGCCGCGTAGGAATGTGTGGTTCTTGCGCTATGACGGTCAATGGAGTTGCTAGATGGACTTGTCGCACGCATGTGTCTCAGATTGTTAAAGGCGATTCTCTAGAGATTGCCCCTTTGAATAACCTCCCCGTCATTAAAGATCTTGCTACTGATATGCGTGAGTTCTTTAATAAATGGAAGGGCGCTGTGGGTTACTTTAAGGGAGACAAAACTCGCCATGATGATTTTGCCAAGGTGGAGCCAGAGTCTGCGGAGCGTCAATTAGCTAATGCTGGAATTGAGTGTATTGGTTGTGGCGTTTGCTATGCCTCCTGCGAAGTGGTAGAGAGCAGGCCGAATTATCTTGGCCCAGCTGCACTAAACCGTGCATGGACATTGACCAATGATATTCGTGATGTGCAGCAACTCGATCGATTAAGAGCAGTAGCTGGAGATGAGGGTTGCCATGCTTGCCATACTCAGGGTTCTTGCACTGAGCGTTGCCCTAAGAAATTAGAGCCTACTGCCAGCATTGCCGGTTTAAAGAAATTGGTAGCAAGAGCAGCTGTACGTGGCAGTAAATGGGGTAAGTTATGAGTCAAGGGGTTTTGCAGGCAAAGCTTTGGTACGCTCAAAGAATTAGCGCAATGGTCTTGGGTGTTTGTGTAGCTATCCATTTAGTAATTATTTTTTACGCCATTCGTGGTGGCTTAACTGCGGAAGAGATTTTAGGGCGAACCCAAGGCAATATTGCATTTGCCTTTTTTTATGAAGTATTTGTGTTGGCATGCTTTGTGCATGCTCCAATTGGCTTGGCTAATATCCTAGAGGAAACCTTCTCTAAAGGGTTTATTTCCCGCTTTTTATCCTGGGCGCTGGCAGCCATGATTTTGATCTTTGGTACAACTGCAGTAGTGGGTGTTTATACCGGGGGCAGCTTATGAGCTTCAGACCAAAGCTTGATCTTCGGGCAAAAAGTCACACTTCCTACTTTGCTTATGCTTGCCATCGTTTTTCTGGGCTGCTGTTAGCTTGTTTTATTCCTCTCCATTTTTTGATGCTGTCGCAAGCACTACGTGGCGCAAGCGGCTTTGAGCGTTACCTCGGCTTAACAGATTTTTGGGTGTTTAAGTTTGGGGAATGGGCGCTGGTGATCTTGTTAGCGATTCATTTGGTTGGCGGCATTCGACTGTTGATGATTGAGTTTGGCCCTTGGCGAGGCCTACGTAAAGCGTGGACTCAAGTAGCGATTCTGTTTGGAATTGCTTGCGGTCTCTTATTTTTGTATTTAGCAAACTGATTGGGTAATTCTATGCAGTTAGAAATGAAAGCAGTAGAAGATGCTTGTAAAGAGCTCTATATTCGGGCTCTGAAAGTTTTGCCTGATGATGTCAAAGCTGGAATCGAGCGTTTGAACCAGGGCGAATCAGATGCTCGCGCACAAGTAGTCTTAAAAACAATGATTACCAATATAGCTGTAGCAGAGCAAGAAGATAATTTGCTTTGCCAGGATACGGGTTTGCCCATTTACAACGTCAAGATTGGTCGTAATGTGCAATTTGATGGCATGGCGCTTAAAGCAGCTATTCGCAAGGGGTGCGAGAGAGCCACAACGGAATATCCATTGCGCTCTTCAGTAGTACATCCTATTACCAGAAAAAATAACCATACCTCCTGTGGCATTGATATGCCAGCGATTCATATTGATTTTTGTGATGATGAGCAAACGCTTGAAATTGAAATGGTTCCTAAAGGCAGTGGATCAGAAAACAATTCTTTTTTAAAGATGGCGATTCCTGCGGATGGTATTAATGGTGTTAAAGCATTTGTCATTGAGAGCGTTGTTTTGGCTGGCGGCAAGACTTGCCCTCCAACTATTGTCGGCGTGGGTATTGGCGGCACTTCTGAACAATGCGTTGCGATGGCTAAGCGTGCCGCTACTCGGGCTTTGGGCACAGTCTGTAGCGATGAAGAGGGTGCTAAGCTTGAACAAGAGTTAACTGCTGCTGTTAATCAGCTTGGTATAGGCCCACAGGGGCTTGGTGGTGATGGCACCGCATTCGCAGTTCATGTTGAATTGGCTCATACCCATATCACTCTCAATCCAGTAGCTGTGAATATGCAATGCCACTCTGCGCGTAGAGCGCGCGCAACTTTTACGCCTTCTGGCCTTACATACGGGTTCTAGGAGCTACTATGGCACATTACAACTTACCTACACCAGTGAGCGAAGCAGATATTCGTAAGCTACGTATTAATGACACTGTGACTTTGCAAAATACCTTGTTTGGTATTCGTGATGCAACGCAAATTCATTTATTTGATAAGGGCCGTAAAACACGCTTTGATCTTCATGGCCATGCAGTCATTCATACGGCGCCAAATGTACGGAAGGTTCCTGTTAGTGAAGAATTTCCAGCTGGCTATCAGCCCATTTGTATTGGTACAACCACATCGGATCGAATGGAGCGCTTTACACGTCCATTGATGACTGAGAATGGGGTGCGGATGATTGTTGGTAAGGGTGGAATGCGTGAAGGCTCAGCTGCAGCTTTTCAAGAAATTGGAGGCGTTTATCTTGCCATTATTGGTGGTACTGCAGCCCTTGAGACCACCTGGATTGAGCAAATTGAAGATGTGGATATGGATGATCTGAATCCAGAATCGCTTTGGCGTTTTAAGATTAAAGATTTTGGCCCTCTGCTAGTGGCAATGGATAGCCATGGTGGCAGTATTTATCAAGAGGTCAAAAGTGTTGTTGCTCTTAAAAAAGAGGCAGTACTAAAGAGCTTAGGTATCTCATCATGAATTTAGAGACTCTTGAAACAGATATTTTAATTTTGGGTTCAGGTGGTGCTGGCCTATTTGCCGCATTACATGCACATCAAACAAACCCTAATCTTCATATTACGATCGCTGTAAAAGGCTTGCTTGGAAAATGTGGTTGTACCCGGATGGTTCAGGGCGGTTATAACGTTGCTTTAGCAGAAGGTGATTCAGTTGAGCGCCACTTTATGGATACGATTGAGGGTGGTAAGTGGCTATCTGATCAGGAGCTTGCATGGACTTTAGTGAGCAAAGCAGTTGAGCGTATCCATGAGCTTGAAAATGAATTGGGATGTTTTTTTGATCGTAATCCTGACGGTACAGTCCATCAAAAAGCATTTGCTGGGCAAACCTTTGATCGCACTGTTCATAAAGGTGATCTCACTGGGATTGAAATCATTAACCGTTTGGCTGAGCAGGTGTGGTCAAGGGGGATTCATCGCCTAGAGGAGTATAGGGCTGTAGAGCTCATTCATAGTACAGATGGTAAATCGCTTGCTGGCGTATTAATGATTAATATGCAAACAGGTCAGTTCACATTGGTGCGTGCCAAGGCTGTTCTTTTGGCAACAGGTGGCGGCCCAACTATGTATAAGTACCATACGCCATCAGGCGATAAGAGTTGTGATGGCTTGGCCATGGCCTTAAGAGCTGGGCTTACGCTGCGTGATATGGAAATGGTGCAATTTCATCCTACTGGGCTTTTAGCGGGTCCAGGAACGCGTATGACTGGTACAGTTTTAGAAGAGGGTCTGCGTGGTGCAGGTGGCTACCTATTAAATGGAAATCAAGAACGCTTCATGGGTAATTATGACCCCCGTAATGAACGTGCCACCCGAGATATTGTCTCTAGATCTATTAATTCAGAAATTCGGGCAGGTAGAGCAACTCCAAATGGGGGTGTCTATATTCAGATGAGCCACCTTGGGGAAGATAATGTTCGTAAGTTGTTTAAGGGGATGGTTGAGCGCTGCGCTGATAGTGGTTTTGATTTAGCAGGTGATCTGGTTGAAGTTGTCCCAACTGCACACTATATGATGGGTGGCCTGGTATTCAAAAAGGACTGCAGTACTGAGTTGCCTGGTTTATTTGCTGCCGGAGAAGATACTGGCGGTGTACATGGCGCTAATCGCTTAGGCGGCAATGGTGTGGCTAATTCAACCGTCTATGGTGGTATTGCTGGCGAAGAAATGGCTAGATGGGTTACATCACAATCTTTGCAAGAATGCAATATGTCAGAAGTACTTGCTAGCATCGAAGCTCATGAGGCTCCTTTGAAAAAACCTGCAGGCGATATTGAAATGATTCGTGATGCTCTGGCAGAGTGTATGTGGGACGATGTTGGAATTTCACGTACTAGAGAAAATTTAATTCAGGCTCGAGCTAAGTTAGATCAACTGGGTGATCAGTTAAATCAAATGGGTGTTGGCGATATTCAGAGACAGTACAGCATTACCTGGCAGGATTGGATGAATCTGCGTAATCTCATTTTGGTGAGCAAAGCAGTAACCGAAGCAGCTATCTCAAGAGAAAATTCAAGGGGCGCTCACTATCGTGATGATTTCCCAGAGCCTGGTCCATTAGAAAGCTCTTACTTCACAGCTGTGCAGTTAAGTGATCAGGGTCTCAAAATTGAAAATCGGCCAGTTCAGTTTACGATGATTAAGCCAGGCGAAACAATCTTGGTTGAGAGTTAATTATTTTTGAATTAATCGAGCCGCTCTCATTTGCGCTGGCAGTGTTGATTGTTCTTTGCGCATTCTTTATCTTTGGTGTTTCGGGATTTGGCTCATCAATCGTAGCAGTCCCATTGTTAGTCCTGATGTACCCTTTAAAAGTAGTGGTGCCAATGATGGTGCTAGTTGATATCTGCGCCTCACTTTATGTGGGTAGAAAATCTTCTGGTGACGCTGATATTCAAGAGCTTAAATGGCTCTTTCCTTTTAGTGTCATGGGAATGTTTTTAGGTATTTATCTACTAGTACAGTCCCCAAGCGAACCTTTGTTATTGCTTCTTGGAATTTTTGCAGCGGTCAATGGAGTAAGAGTGCTCATTCAAAGGAATGTTGAAACTAGAGACCCTATCAGTAAATGGTGGGCACTCCCCCTTGGATTTTTAGGGGGTGCATTTACTGCGCTTTTTGCTACTGGCGGACCGCTCTACGTTTCTTATCTTGGTCTTCGTATTAATAATCCCAAGGTATTGCGCGCAACAATGGCATTTGCGATCTTTATGTTGACCTTCTTGCGATTGATTCTCATGCTCGTAACTGGCCTAATATTAAGCTGGGAGGTCATTGGGCTTGCAGTGCTGCTGATGCCAGTAGCATTCTTGGGAATATGGACTGGCACCCATGTCCATACCAAGTTGAGCAATTCGATGATGCGGATGGCATACGGTTTAATCTTGGTATTTGCCGGTGCTATTCTGTTAATGAGGCAGATTTCATAGTTTGCTACTGCCAATAAAAAAAGCGAGGATAAATCCTCGCTTTTAAACAGTACTACTGATATTACTGGGTGCTGATATTGCGACCCTTAATGACTTTTTCCCAGTTCGCTGACTCAGCTTTGATTTGGGCATTAAATTCATCCTGAGAATTGACAACAGCTGTTAGGCCGTTTAAATCCAAGCTCTTTTTCATTGCCTCAGAATTAACCGCCTTCACTGTAGCAGCGTAGATCTTATCGGTAATAGCCTTAGGAGTGTTTGCTGGAGCTACCAGACCAAACCAGCCAGTGCTTTCAAATCCAGGGATACCACTCTCAGCAACGGTAGGGACATCCGGTAGTTGCTTAACACGCTTAGCACTAGTAACGGCGATGGGCTTAATTTGACCATTTTTTGCGAAACCAGTTGCGGCTGTTAAGTTACCTACCATAAAGTCGATTTGACCTGCAACAAGATCATTAATCGCTGCAGACTCACCTTTGTAAGGCACATGAGTAGCTGGGATATTTGCAGCATAGGTGAGATTTTCACCAGCCATATGAACTTGGCTGCCGATACCTGCAGATCCAAAATTGAGATCCTTGGTTTTAGCGTAAGTGATAAATTCATTTAAATTCTTCACTGGCAATTTATTGCTGACGGATAACATCATTGGACCGCTAGCAACATTAGTAATATTCACAAAATCTTTGCTGTAATTAACAGGCATTTTTTTGTACAAATTGGGATTGACTGTCAGCATGCTTCCAGAAGCGAGCATGATGGTATAGCCGTCAGCAGGAGATTGCGCAACAAATTCAGCTGCAATATTTCCGCCGGCACCACCTTTGTTTTCAACGATGACGTTTTGACCTAGATCTTTGGTCAACTGCTGCGCCAAGAGTCTTCCGAGAATATCGGTAGTGCCTCCAGCAGCAAACGGAATAATTAACTTAATCGGTTTTGTTGGCCACGATTGGGCAGTCGCAATTTGGGGTAGGGCTAAGGTAAGTGCTCCGGCAATTAAAACTAACCGCCTACTGAACTTATATTTTTCAATCTTAAACATTGGTGACCTCCGTTAGTAATTTTATATTTGTATCTTAACTTCTTAGACATCTAAAAATACACTGTATTGCAATTTAATAGTTATAAGTTAATTAATACTGTCTCCCCCACTCATTGTGCTGCAAGCTATTGCATAGGTTGCGCTGCACAATAAATTGGTTCTTGCAAGATATCTAAATCATCTATATGATTCAGATATGTCATCTATTTTGATCCCGAAATCCATGTTAAGTCAACCCTCTAAAACCCTGTCTCGAGAGTTGACCATCCATTTCTTGGAAATGCCTCAATGAGCATGCGTTACGAACAATTGCTAGACCTAGCCTATCAAGGTCTGCTAGCTGCTGGCATTGATTCCAAAGCAGCTCATGAAACTGCACAATTTTTAGCGCTTGCTGAATTAGATGGCTTAGCATCACATGGATTAGCTAGAGTTCCGCAATATGCTGCACATGCAAAAAATGGCCGTATAGCACTTTCCCCAAAAATGCGGGTAAGGCCCTTTAAAAATGCTGCAGCTCTTGTTGATGCTTGTGATGGTCTGGCTTTTCCTGCGCTTCGTTTTGCTACTGATCTCTCTGTCAATCTTGCCTCTAAAAATGGTCTGGGTTTGGTAGCTGTTACTAATAGCCATCACTTTGGTGTGGCAGGGCACTATGTTGAGGCCGCTGCCCGAGCTGGATACATCTCCCTTCTTTTTGGAAATACCCCAGCAGCCATGCCTATGGTTGGGGGATCCAAAGCTATTTTTGGTACCAATCCCCTTGCAGCCGCTTTTCCGATTGCTGGAAAAGATCCATTAGTGATCGATATGTCTTTGTCAGCAGTTGCCCGTGGCAAGTTACTAGTAGCTGCCAAAAATGGTCAATCTATTCCAGAGGGCTGGGCGCTTACTGCTGATGGAAAGCCAACCACCGATCCACAAGAGGGCTTAAAGGGCTTGATGGTTCCTTTAGGTGGCGATAAGGGAGCATTACTTGCTTTGATTGTCGAATTATTAGTTGTTGGTCTTTCTGGAAGCCGATTCTCGTATGAAGCGGATTCATTTTTTGATCCTCAGGGCAATCGCCCCCGAATTGGGCAATTGATTTTGACAATTGATTCAGGCCTAGCGGGTGCCGGCATGTTTGCTAGCAGGATGCAGGATTTTTTACAAACCTTAGCAATGGACTCTGGAACGCGTCTGCCAGGTCAACGTCGCTTTGAGCTACGTAATGTAGGTTTTCAAAATGGTGTGAAGGTTTCAGAAGTAGTTGTAGAAGAAATTCAGACTGGCATCCGTCAGTTATGGACTAAGTAGTTTTTAAAACGAGATTAATGAGGAGAAAGTAATGATCCATTTTGTCGTGCATGAGCCAGGAGATGGCGTGGGTGTAGTAGTAGTGGAAGGTGTAAAAGCCGGAACTGATTTAATTGGTTGGGTAATGGACGGTGACCTAACCTTAAACATTAAATCTGAAAGTGATATTCCAATTGGTCACAAGATTTCATTGAATGATTTCAAGCCGGGCGATACGGTAATGAAATACGGTGTCGATATTGGCAAGGTAGTTGCTCCTATTAAAAAAGGTGAGCACCTGCATGTCCAAAACGTAAAAACTAAGCGCTGGTAAGCCAGCCCCTTAAATACCTATTCATTGAGAAAGATAAAAAATGACTAATTTGAAAGACGCAACCTTTATGGGCTATCGCCGTGAAAACGGTCGCATGGGTATTCGTAACCATGTGTTGATTTTGCCTTTAGACGACTTATCTAATGCCGCTTGTGAAGCTGTAGCAAACAATATCAAGGGTACTCAGGCAATTCCTCACTCATATGGGCGCTTGCAGTTCGGTGCAGACTTGGAATTACACTTCCGTACTTTGATTGGTACTGGTTGCAATCCTAACGTTGCTGCTGTTGTAGTGATTGGTATTGAGCCACAGTGGACCAAGATTGTTGTTGATGGAATTAAAGCATCTGGCAAGCCAGTTGAAGGATTCTGGATTGAAGGTAACGGCGATACTGCAACGATTGCTGCGGCAAGTAAATCTGCGTACAGCATGATGAAGCATGCCTCTAAGCAAAAACGAGTTTCTGCTCCTATATCAGAGTTGTGGGTATCTACAAAATGCGGTGAGTCTGATACAACATCTGGTTGTGGTGCAAATCCAACCGTTGGTGATGCATTCGATAAGCTCTACGAGATTGGCTCAACTTTGGTGTTCGGTGAAACTACTGAATTAACTGGTGGTGAGCATTTAGTTGAAGCACGTTGCCGTACTCCAGAGGTTAAGAAGAAGTTCCGTGAGATGTTTGATCGCTATCAGGATGTGATCGAGCGTCATAAAACGAGTGATTTATCGGATTCTCAACCAACCAAAGGCAATATTGCAGGTGGTTTAACCACTATCGAAGAGAAGGCCTTAGGCAATATTCAGAAAATTGGTAAGAAATGTATTGTCGATAGCATTCTTGATAAAGGTGAAGAGCCAAAAATTCCTGGTCTGCATTTTATGGATTCATCCTCAGCTGCTGCTGAGATGGTGACCTTGTGTGCTGCAGCTGGTTTTGCCGCTCATTTCTTCCCAACAGGTCAAGGTAATGTGATCGGTAACGCCATTCTTCCAGTAATTAAGATTTGCGCTAACCCGAAGACAGTTCGCACTATGGGTGAGCACATTGACGTGGATGTTTCTGGTCTCTTGCGTCGCGAAGAAAATATGGATCAAGCGGGTAATAAGTTGTTAGAGTGCTTACAGCGTACTGCTGATGGTGAGCTAACTGCTTCCGAGATTCTCGGACACCGCGAATTTGTATTGACTCGTTTGTACGAATCAGCCTAAGACTTAAGTATGAAATCCCTGACCGCTTATCAAGAAGTCAAGCAAAAGATCACCGAAGATCTGGTCAGGGGTCGTTATCCTATGGGGCAGGCTTTGCCTGCCGAAAAGGATCTTTCAAAAGAACTAGATGTATCGATAGGAACCCTACGCAAGGCTGTTGATGAGTTGGTAGCAGAAGGCATCGTTGTTCGTCGCCAAGGTAGGGGTACCTATGTTGTTGAGCATGATCTCAAACGGCTTTTATATTACTTTTTTCACGTGGTTAAGCATGATGCTGAGAAAAAGGTTTATCCCAAGGTAGATCTTGTCTCGCTGACTAGTGCTAGTGCTAATAAGGAAGAGGCGAGTAAGTTACAAATTAAAGAGGGCTCTCCAGTTTGGAGAATCACAAATCGTCTCTCCCTTGAGGGACGATGCGTAATGATTGATCAGATAACTTTAGACAAAAAGCGTTTTAAGAATTTAACGCGCTCTGACTTTATCGACCGCACTGGCAGTATCTATCAAATGTATCAAGCGCAATACAGTCAAACAGTAGTTCGCAGTAATGAGCGACTTCGCGCCGGTCTCGCAGGAAAACAGCATGCTGAATGGTTGGGACTTAGCCCCGATTCACCAGTATTAATTATTCGAAGAGTGGCCTTAGGCTTGCAAGATGATCCAATTGAATGGCGTGTATCGACTCTCAATACGAGTCAACATGAATACTTTAGCGAGCTGGTAGTTTAAGTTTCATGTTAACTACAACCCAAAAGAACTTACCAGGCTTGCTGGTTTGCCTCGTCATAGCCATGTCGACAAGCTTTTTGTCTGATAACTACGGTGGCCCACAATTACTCTATGCTTTGTTGATTGGTCTATCACTCCATTTCTTATACTTAAATGAGACGGTGAAGCCTGGAATTGATTTTTGCGCCAAAACTGTTTTACGTTTAGGGGTGGCGCTCTTAGGTATCCGTATTACTTTTGCTGATATCAGTGAGATTGGTATGAATACGGCCCTGATTGTGATCTTTGCGGTGGGAGCCACGGTATGCCTAGGTTATTTCTTGGCTAAATTTCTGAAGCTATCGCCCGATTTTGGATTGATTGCTGGTGGTTCAGTTGGTATTTGTGGCGCTTCAGCCGCTTTGGCTGTTGCATCCGTGCTGCCAAAGACAAAAGAAAATGAGCGATTTACTTTGCTCGTGGTCGTTGGCGTTACGGTGCTATCTACGATTGCGATGGTCCTATATCCATTTGCCCTTCAGCTCCTAGAGGTTTCTGCCTTACCGGCGGGTATATTTTTAGGGGCAACGATTCATGATGTTGCGCAAGTAGTCGCAGCTGGAATGTTATTTGGTCCTGAAGCGGGCGATGTGGCAACAGTGGTGAAGTTATTCCGAGTGGCTTTATTGCTCCCAGTAGTTCTAGTGATTTCTATCTTTTTTGGTGCCAAAAAATCATCTCAAAAGATAGGGTGGGGTAGCCTCAGGCTGATACCAACCTTTCTCTTGGGTTTTGTGGCTTTATCAGTAGTTGCATCAATGCAGATTTTGCCAAGTGATGTAACGCAGTCTATCGGTGGAGCATCGCGCTGGATGTTGGTCATTGCCATTGCAGCGGCTGGTCTAAAAACCAATTTTCAAGAATTGGCTAAGCTCGGTTGGCAACCCGTAGTGATGCTAGTTGTTGAGACGCTATTCATAGCCACGATTGGCTTAGTCTTTATTGCCAATTTTTAGTAAACGACAATTTAACTATCAAAGGCTTCGTGTTATTTTTCTACGAAAGCCCTCTCAAATACATAGTCACCTAATTGACCAAGACTTGGGGAAACCTTAAAGCCTTTGGCATCTAGCATTTCAGCAGTTTCTTTGAGCATCGATGGACTACCGCAAATCATGGCACGATCCACTGCGGGATCCAGTGGTGGCAGGCCGATATCTTGAAAGAGTTGACCAGATTCAATGGCTGTAGTGAGGCGACCGGTATGCTTGAATGCCTCACGAGTAACGGTTGGATAGTAGATCAACTTTTCACGAATAATTTCACCGATATATTCATCTTGAGTGAGTTCGTTCTTAATGTAATCACCGTAAGCAAGCTCGCTTACTAGACGTACACCATGAATCAGAATCACTTTCTCAAATTTATCGTACGTTTCTGGGTCGCGAATAATACTCATAAATGGGGCAAGACCAGTACCCGTACTAAATAGGTAGAGATGTTTTCCAGGATTTAAGTCATCAATCACTAGGGTGCCAACTGACTTTTCGCTTACTAAGATGGGGTCACCCACTTGAATTTTTTGCAGACGTGATGTTAGTGGCCCATCCTGAACCTTAATACTCAAGAATTCTAAATGCTCTTCATAATTTGGACTGGCAACACTGTAAGCTCGTACTAAGGGCTTACCTTCAACTTCTAAGCCAATCATCAAAAAGTGACCGCTACGAAAGCGTAAGCCCTTGTTTCTGGTGGTAGTGAAGCTGAAAAGGGTGTCATTCCAGTGGTGAACGCTGAGAACGGTTTCGGTGTTGTAGGCTGCCATAGGTGCTTAAAAAAGTGAGGAATCCTTAATTATCCTCAATCTTGAAAGAGACCCATAAAAGCAAGCCAAACCCAGATCAAGCCTGCGCTCCAGCGCTTTAATGGCATTCAATTGAGGGTGTTTGTCATCAGGAGGTCCATTCTAACCTTGAGCCATGCTCAAGCGAATAGGCTACTTGAGAGGGCAGTGATTTTCTGAAGGGGGTAGACTGTGATCTTGTCTTTACGAGGTTATTTGTATGAGCCCTTTAAGTTCCAAATCTATTTTTGAGCGGGGTATTTGGTATGTTGCTATTCAGGCCATTCTCATTGGCTTGATTCTATTTGGCCCGCGGGGTCCTGATTTGGTTAGTGCAGAGCCTCTTAAATTGATTTTGTTGTCTTGCGGTATTTCTTTGGGTTTTGCTGCAATCCTCATTATGTTAATAGCAGCGATTAATCTTGGCAAAAATCTGACCCCTTTGCCGTGTCCAAAAGATAATGCTCAATTGGTACAGTCTGGCCTGTATCGCTATGTACGTCATCCTATCTATTTTGGAGTGCTTTTAGCAGCTCTGGCATGGCTACTCATATTTCCTAGTGCTTATATTTTGATTTATGCCATCGCCCTCTTTGTTCTCTTTGATTTAAAGGCAAGGCGTGAGGAGATTTGGCTTGTCGAACGCTTCCCTACCTATACGGACTATCAAATAAAGGTAAAAAAGTTGCTACCCGGTATTTATTAATATATATTTATATATAATGTAAATGACTACCAATAAAAGGAAATAAGATGAAAACAGCACATGACTTAGTTACTTTGGCAAAAGCGGAGATACAAGAGGTGAGCTTAGCGGAAGCTCCACAAGCCATTCAAGAATCTGATCTCTTGCTTGATGTTCGCGAGGCGGATGAGTATGCTGGTGGCCATATTCCAGGAGCAACGCATATTTCTAGAGGCCTATTGGAGTTCAAATTAAGTAATAGTCCTGAGCTTGCCCCTCGTGATCTAAAAATTGTCCTGTATTGCAAGACGAGTGGACGGGCTGCCTTAGCTGCAAAGGCATTGCATGACATGGGATACTACAATGTCAAATCTATTGCTGGTGGTTTTGATGCATGGGTTGAAGCTGGTCATCCAATTGCTAAACCGCAGCCTCTCGAGTTTGAATAGAATGCGCTTTAATTAACCTCGTTCTTAGGAGTTTGTATGAGTAGTGAACCATCCGTTAGATTAGTGCAGCAAGCTGATTATCAGTTCGCTATTTATTACAACGAAGACCGAGATCCTATTTATGGTGATGAGCCGCCACCATTGGGTAGGTCACAAGGCGCTACACCATCTCAGTTCTTGTTAGCGGGTGTCGCCAATTGCCTAACAGATTCCTTGTTATTTGCTTTACGAAAATTTAAACAAAATCCAGAGCCGATTGAGACTAAGGCACATTGCGAGATTGGTCGAAATGCGCAAAATCGCTTACGTATTCTGGCGATCTATGTCGATATTCAAATTGGAGTCCCGGGAGCCACCGTTGAAAATATTGATCGCGTGCTTTCTCAGTTCCAAGACTTCTGTACTGTTTCTTCTAGCGTGAGCTTGGGTATACCAGTCAATGTAACAGTCATTGATAGTGATCAAAGACAGCTTTATCCTGCAAAATAACTTTTCAGTTAAGGTCAGATGGTAAAAAGCCGCAGAATAATCTCTGTGGCTTTTTACTTTTTATTGGCTATGTAGTGTATTTATTCTTCTTCGCGACGTAGATGCGGGAACAAAATAACATCACGAATATTGGGCACATCGGTTAATAGCATCACGAGGCGATCAATACCGATACCGCAGCCACCGGTAGGGGGCATACCGTATTCAAGGGCGCGGATGAAGTCATGGTCAAAGTACATAGCCTCTTCATCACCAGCTTCTTTTTGCTCTACTTGTTTGCGGAAACGATGGGCTTGATCTTCTGCATCGTTGAGCTCTGAGAAGCCATTAGCAATTTCTCGGCCAGTAATAAATAGCTCAAAGCGCTCAGTAATACCCGGGCGCGTATCAGACTCTCGAGCAAGAGGGCTTACTTCGATTGGATAATCAATGATGTAAGTAGGCTCCCAAAGGTGTGATTCAGCCACCAATTCAAATAAAGCTAATTGGAGTGCACCAATACCAGCATTCTTCAGGGTTGGTGAATCTGGATTCTCACCGCCCTTTTTCAGCTCGGAGCGTATGAATGCGGCATCTTCCAGTTGGGCTGCTTCATAGCTCTTATTGGACTGGCCACAATACTTCAAGATGGCTTCAGTAATAGTCAAGCGCTGAAAGGGTTTGCTAAGATCTAACTCACGACCTTGATGGGTAAGTGCTGCAGTGCCTTGGGCATCGATTGCCGCTGACCGAATTAAGCTCTCTGTGAAGTCCATTAACCAACGGTAATCTGTATAGGCTGCATAGAACTCCATCATTGTAAATTCTGGGTTATGACGGGGGCTTACGCCTTCATTGCGGAAGTTGCGATTGATTTCAAAGACGCGCTCAAAGCCGCCTACGACAAGGCGCTTTAAATACAGTTCAGGCGCAATCCGCAGGAACATTTGCATATCTAATGCATTGTGATGGGTAATAAATGGTTTTGCTGTTGCGCCACCAGGAATAGGGTGGAGCATCGGTGTTTCGACTTCCATGAAGTCAGCATCAAGCATATGGCGACGCAAGGAAGCAATCGTATTGCTACGTGCTCTAAACGTATTACGACTTTCTGGGTTAACAATTAAGTCGACATAGCGCTGGCGATATTTTGTCTCGAGATCAGATAGGCCATGAAACTTGTCCGGCAGCGGGCGTAATGATTTGCTGAGTAAACGTAAATTGCTGCATTCAACAGAAAGCTCACCCTTATTCGTCTTAAATAAATGCCCTTCAGCGGCTATAAAATCACCCATATCCCAATGTTTAAAAGCACCATGAGTCTCTGCGCCGCTAATTTCATCATTGATATAGAACTGAATCTGGCCACTACGATCTTGAATGGTGGCGAAGCTTGCTTTACCCATAACCCGTTTAAGTACCATGCGACCAGCTACCTTAACGTGCACCCTCTTAGCAGCCAATTCTTCCTTAGACAGGCTGTCGTAATGGGTATGTAGATCAGCGGCTAAATGTGTCGGCACAAAGTCATTAGGAAACGCAACACCACCTTGACGAAGCTTGGCTAGCTTCTCACGTCGCTCTGCAATGATGTGATTTTCATCAACTGCTTCGGTGACTGGGGATTGGTTTGGACTGGAATTCGCTTTATCGTTCATAGGGGTAAAAATGCAGTAATAAGAGTAATGAATCAAACGCCTTGTTTAAGGCTGGCTTCAATAAAAGCATCAAGATCACCATCCAACACTTTTTGTGTATTGGAAATCTCAACGTTAGTGCGCAAATCTTTGATACGACTTTGATCTAAAACATACGAACGAATCTGGTGTCCCCAGCCTACGTCGGTTTTGCTGGCTTCGAGCTTGTCTTGTTCTACGCGACGCTTTTGCATTTCATGCTCATAAAGGCGTGATTTAAGCATGCTCATCGCTTCAGCTCTATTACGATGCTGGCTTCGATCATTCTGACACTGCACCACAATACCGGTAGGGATGTGGGTTAGACGAACGGCAGAATCCGTTTTATTAATATGCTGTCCACCCGCACCAGAGGCACGATAGGTATCAGTACGAATATCAGCAGGATTAACATCAATCTCGATCGAGTCATCAATCTCTGGATAAACATAAATACTGGCAAAGGAGGTATGTCGACCATTCGATGAATCAAATGGTGATTTACGAACTAAACGATGTACACCCGTTTCAGAGCGAAGATGGCCATAGGCATATTCACCATCCACTTTAATCGTTGCGCTTTTAATGCCAGCAACGTCACCATCAGACTCTTCCAGAATTTCTGTTTTATAACCTTTGCGCTCGCAATACTTAAGGTATTGGCGAAAGAGCATGCTTGCCCAGTCGCAAGCTTCAGTGCCACCAGCACCAGCTTGAATATCAATAAAGCAGTTGCATGAATCCATCTCATTGTGGAACATACGGCGAAATTCCAAGTCATGAATGATCTTGCTATAGCTTTCAACATCTTGCTCTATCGCAGCAATAGTCTCAAAATCATTTTCTTCTTTGGCCATATCAAAGAGCTCAATAGCGCCAGTGATATTGCTATTTAAATCAGTGAGCGTAGCAACAACCCCATCAAGCAATTTCTTTTCTTTGCCTAGGGCTTGTGCTTTCTTTTGATCATCCCAGATAGTGGGATCTTCCAGAATAGAGTTAACTTCGGTAAGGCGGCGGGACTTTACTTCGAAGTCAAAGATACCCCCGAAGTGCTTGCTCACGAGTGAGCAGATCGGAGAGGGTATTTGAAATAATATTAAGTTGTTCGGCTTCCATCCCCTGATTATAAGGGGGTTATTCGAGCTTAGCTCTCATCATGGGCTTCAATCATGAGCTGAACCCGTGCTTGCCCCTGATAGCGGTCGGTTACAAGACGATAGGCTAATTTCACCTTTGCTGGCAATGGCTGAGTCCGGTTAAACCAGACACCAGTCAATAACTTACTGCTAGCCCCATTACCTCCGCTAGGGCGTAGTTGCAGTCGTAGATGCTTTTCCTTCATTAGGCTTTGCTGGGCTATCTCAAACTCCCCGTAAAAAATCGGTTGTGGAAAGCCCTGACCCCAAATTTCTTCTGCTAGTAGATCGCCTGTTTCTGTGGTGAACTCGGTGGGATCTAGGGCGCCATCATGCACGTGACGGCGCTCTAATAGCTCATCATTCAGTAGCTCATTAGCCACTTGTTGGAAGAGGGTGTCGAATTTCTCAAAATCAGACTTTTTGATAGTAAGACCAGCGGCCATGGCATGCCCACCAAACTTCAAGATGATTCCAGGCTCACGTTTAGAAACAATATCTAAGGCATCACGCAAATGAAATCCGGAAAGGGATCTACCTGAGCCTCTGAGCTCTTGACCTGAATCACCATCGGCAGGAGCAAATACAATTGCGGGTCGATTAAAGCGCTCTTTAAGTCGAGATGCCACAATACCGACAACACCTTGATGCCACTCTGGATTCCAAAGACAAATGCTTGAGCGACTCGCCATAGTGCCGGCCAATTGATCCTCTGCTAGATGAGCAAGTGCTGCTTCTTGCATCCCCGATTCAATTACGCGACGCTCGCGATTGATGCGATCTAATTCATAAGCAAGTTCAAGCGCCTCATCGGAATTGTCGCTAAGGAGTAAGCGAATGCCTAAGGTCATGTCTGCTAAGCGGCCGGCAGCATTGAGACGTGGACCAATAGCAAATCCCAAATCAAATGTATTTGCCTTACGTGGATCTCGAGTAGCAGCTTGAAATAGCGCTTGAATTCCCGCTTGAGAAACTCCAGACCGAATCCGCTTTAAACCATTGGCAACTAAAATCCGATTATTACGATCAAGTTGGGCAACATCGGCAACAGTACCTAGTGCCACTAAATCTAGTAAGTTTTCGATCTTCGGTTGATTCTCTGTAGTAAATAGATTGCGTTTACGTAATTCAGCCCGCAGGGCTACTAGCAAGTAAAACATGACGCCTACGCCTGCAAGTGCCTTGCTGGGGAAGGTACAGCCTGGTTGATTGGGATTGACGATTGCTGCGGCATCGGGCAATCGATCTCCTGGTAGATGATGATCAGTGATGATGACTTGCATCCCTAGTTCATGGGCGCGCTGAACCCCGGCTTCACTCGCAATCCCGTTATCAACGGTGATAAGGTACTTGGGTTTTGGGGTTTGCTGAGCTGCTAAATCAACTACTTCGGGTGTTAATCCGTAGCCCATCGTAAAGCGGTTGGGGACTAAGAACTGAATCGGAGTACGAGAACCCCCTAACATTTTGAGTCCACGTACCGCCACTGCACAAGCTGTAGCACCGTCACAATCATAGTCGGCTACCACCAGCATAGGCTCCTTATGCTCAAGAATATCGGCCAATAGTTTTGCTGTAGAGATGCAGTTTTTTAAATCTACTGGTGAAAGTAATTGCTTGAGATCAAGCGAGAGTTCATCAGGTTTGGCAACACCGCGGGCCGCAAATAACCTGGCCAATAAGGGATGTAAACCACTTTGATGTAACCAAGTAGCCGTACGATCTGAAAAGGGTCGTTGTGAAAAGGCGCTCATAGAGTTAATTAAGCAATGAGTTCTTGCCAGCCCATTGGGCTAGACTTTTTCCAAAATGCCCATGATTTTTTATGAAGATCTTTTGCTGTAATGATGCGCTGCCGAGTCTTGCCATTAGGAAAATCAATAATCTCTAGCTCACTAAGTTTGTCATCTGTTAATGCATTCTGAAGATCGGCCCAAATAGCCTGGGGATTGTTGACCCAAGCAAATGCAGAATTTAATTGCGAGAGATCAATCTGGTGTTGATAAGTAATTCCAAGATGCTTTGCCAATCCAGGGAGGAGTGGATTATCCCCATATATTTGGGTGATGTTTTGGAATAGCTTAGGCACTCGAATATCTTCGAGCTTTCCAATACCGCTAATCCAAAGCGAGTTCATTGTTGGCATGCCACGATGTTCGCGCTCTTCATTGACTGGATTAATATGCCAAAGCATTTGAATTTCATTTTGGAGTTTGCGCCATAGCTTGGCAACACCAACTTCTTGAGAGTCTCTTGGCATCCACCAATCAATATTGCGACCAAGGGCTTGCTCTAGCGAATGCGTTTTTAGGCTTGCAAATGGCCCTGCAGGAATAAACCAGTGTAGATGCCCCTGATATGAAACCGGATGTCTGAAGTCTTCCTCAATCAAAGGTTGAGCAATTTTCAGAAGGGCTGAAGATTCTTGGGTTGTCAGATCAACCTGATTTTGCCCCATCAAAATCAGATGATCTCGAGTAGCATGCAGATGAACTGGTTGTAGGCAAGCAATCATCTGCCGAGAGTCAAATGTAATCTCGCTCTGCCCCAGCAGGAGAACGGGGGCAATCGGTAGGTGTTCACCAAGTAAAAAGCGCTCTTGAGGTAGGCCATTTGGGGGCGTACTTTGGTCTGCCTCTAGCTCAAGGGTATCTTCCCCAGATAGCATCAGGGTGAAACGCTTTTGTAAACGTTGATTGGGGGTTAAATTACTAGTCATTCCCCTGATTTTAGGTGGCATTTACAGAATCCATCGCATTGCCTGTGCGATTCACTAAACTGTAGACATGTTAAGACTTCCTATTGAGCTAGAAATTGGCCTGCGCTATACCCGATCTAAGCGTCGCAAGACGGTGGGAAAGCGCGATGGTTTTCTCTCTTTTATCTCAGGAATCTCTACTGCAGGCATTGCCCTAGGGGTTGCAGCCTTGATTGTGGTGCTCTCAGTGATGAATGGATTTCAAAAAGAAGTTCGGGATCGCATGCTTTCTGTGCTGTCCCATGTGGAAATTACCGCCCCTGACGGCTTAGCTAATTGGGAACCCATTGCGCTTAAAGTGGCTGCTCAACCCCATGTTCTCGGCGTAGCCCCTATGGTGAGCTCGCAAGGACTACTCAGTCGTGACTCAATCATGCGAGGTGTGGCAATTCGAGGGGTGTTGCCTAGTGAAGAGGGTAAGGTCTCCGATTTACCAAAGCAATTTGTTGTTGGCAATATTGATGATCTCAAACCGGGTGGTTTTGGGGTAGCTCTTGGCGCCCAATTGGCCAGCATGGTCGGTGCGCAAGTTGGCGATCGCATTAATTTGATTGTTCCCGAGAGTGATCTGACTCCAGCAGGCGCAATGCCCAGAATGAGAACACTGCAAGTCGTTGGCATTGTTGATAGTGGTCATTATGAATATGACAGCTCATTAGCAATCATGCATTGGAAAGATGCCGCTGCTTTATTGCGCTTGCAAGATCCATCGGGTTTGCGCGTTAAGGTTGATGATATGCAGCGTGCACCAGAAGTCGCAGCACAATTGGCACAAGTGGTTCCTCAGGCTTTGTGGGTAACCGATTGGTCACGCTCAAATCGGAACTGGTTCGCAGCAGTACAGACTGAGAAAAAAATGATGTTCATTATCTTGACGCTCATTATTGCTGTAGCAGCCTTCAATCTTGTTTCAACCTTAGTGATGACGGTTAATGAAAAGCAAGCTGATATCGCTATTTTGAGAACAATGGGCGCTAGCCCTGGATTGATTCAACGTATTTTCCTAGTTCAAGGTTTGGCGATTGGTTTATTAGGCTCCTTAGCGGGAGTGGGGCTAGGCTTACTTATTGCTTTAAATATTGATGTGATCGTTCCGGCTATTGAAGCAATCTTTCGGGTGCGGTTTTTGCCACGCGATGTGTATTTCATTAGTGAGTTGCCATCCGATGTGCGCTTATCTGATGTAGTCACTGTTGGTCTGATGGCATTTGGTCTATCAGTATTGGCGACGCTTTATCCAAGTCGACGGGCGGCTAAGGTACAGCCTGCGGAGGCATTGCGTTATGAATAAGATAGCGAATGTGATTCTGAGCGCTTCTGATCTTGCGAAGACCTACGGTAAGGGCCCCACTGCAGTTGATGTTCTCAAGTCAGTTGATCTTGAAGTTAGTGCTTCAGAGAAGGTGGCAATTGTCGGATCTTCAGGCTCAGGTAAAAGTACCTTATTGCATTTGTTGGGCGGCCTAGATACTCCTAGTGCAGGAACAGTCATTTTGGCAGGGGAGAACCTTCACAAGCTCTCCTTGGCTAAATTAGACCAGCTACGTAATCACAACCTAGGATTTATTTATCAGTTCCACCATCTCTTAGATGAATTTAGTGCTGTTGAGAATGTAGCCTTGCCATTGCGTATTCGAGGGCTAACTAATGATGAATCAATGGAGCGTGCCAATACGATGTTGCAAGCGGTCGGTTTGGCAAAGCGTGTGCAACATACTCCTGGAGAGCTTTCGGGCGGTGAGCGTCAACGTGTAGCTGTAGCTCGCGCATTGGTTGGTAATCCTTCCTGTGTTTTGGCAGATGAGCCCACAGGTAATCTCGATACCGAGACAGCAGATGGAGTATTTGATTTAATGCTTGAAATTGCTCGTGAGCAAGGTACTGCCTTTGTTATTGTCACTCATGATCCCGTGCGCGCTAAACGTTGCGATCGTATTTTGCATTTAGAGCGCGGAGTCTTAAAAACATTCGCCCAATGAGCGAAATGCTTAATTGGGTTGATACCCATTGCCACCTTGATGCGCCAGAGTTTAAAGATACCTTGTCGCAGATAGTCGGCAGCGCTAAATCCTCAGAGGTGAAAGCATTGCTTCTGCCAACAGTTAAGGCATCTGATTGGGATCATGCTAAAAATCTCGCTAATCAATATGGCTCTCAAATACCAGGCTTAGTTTATACATTGGGCATTCATCCTTTGTTCATTAAACAGGCCAAAGAGGTTGATCTACTTAATTTAAAAACCCAAATCGAGCAGTCTCTTGGTGATCCTCGCTTTGTCGGAGTTGGAGAAATTGGCTTAGATTATTTTGTTGAAGGGCTTGACCCACAACGCCAAGAATATTTTTTCCATGAACAACTGGATTTAGCAGAGCAATTCCACTTGCCTGTCATTTTGCATGTGCGCCGCTCTCAAGATGCGATCCTCAAAGCATTGCGTAAACGAAAAGTACCCGGTGGAATTGCTCATGCATTTAATGGCAGTCAACAGCAAGCTGAGCAATTTATTGGCTTGGGTTTTAAGTTGGGTTTTGGTGGGGCTGCGACTTATGAGAGGGCGCTACAAATTCGGCGCTTATTAATAGATATTCCCCTGAGCGCCATTGTTACCGAGACTGATGCTCCCGATATTCCGCCCGCATGGCTCAAGCAAGAGGGTGGTCTCTTTAATGAGCCAGCACTCCTTCCGAGAATCGCCATGCAGTTAGCAGATATTCGGGGTATAGGTCATCAGGAATTCTCAGCCGCAGTTTGGCAAAATGCAATGCAAGTATTGCCGCGCTGGTCCGATTTGATGACCAGCAATTTCCATCCCCCAATAGCTTCTTAAGCACTTGCGAATCAATATTACGGCGTTTATCGCCGGGGGTTCGTTTCTGCTATTTTTGCCGTCTGTACCAATTTACTGGCAAATTGTTTCACTATTCATCGCGTTCCTCTCTTTGATTTTGTGTTGGCTTAACTCCAAGTTGGCAGGAAAACAAAATATCACTAAGGTCTGCCTTGCAATTCTGTTTTGTTCATTGGGTTTTGCTTGGAACGCGCACTATGCGCAAACTCGACTGACTCATATCTTAGCAATGGAGTATGAAGGTAAGGACATTGTCATAGAGGGGAGAGTGAATGCTTTGCCGCAAAACTTGGCTAGCGGAGCGAAGTTTTCTTTCGCCGTGGATAAGGCATTTTTCGGCTCAAATAGTATTGATCCATTTCCAAAGCAGATCTATTTGAGTTGGCAACCAGCTTGGCGTAATCCTGAGAATATTCCAGAAATTATCCCCGGGCAACGCTGGAGATTTAAAGCCAAGATCAAGAGACCTTATGGATCCTTGAACCCCCATACGTTTGATTTTGAGCGCTGGTCATTCCATCAAGACTTTGGTGCTAGTGGTTCGGTACGATCTGGCGAGCTTATTGCACCTCAAGAAATAGGGTTCACCGAATTTTCATTGGCAATGGAGTATCAACGCTGGAAATTGAGACAAAAAATGAATCGCTTGTTACCAGAGAATGCACGCTATGCTGGCGTCATTTCTGCACTGGTCATGGGAGATCAAAACGCCATTGCACAAGATGATTGGCGTGTATTTAATGCTACGGGGATTGGCCATTTAATCTCCATCTCAGGCCTTCATGTAACGATGCTAGCTGGAGTGGGGGCAATGTTTTTTTCATGGGTATGGCGCCGTAGATCTTTGCCTCTATATATTCCTGTGACTAAGGTGGCTGCAGCTACAGGATTTTTGACAGCATTTATCTATGCATGGTTGGCGGGGTTTCAGATTCCAGCACAAAGGACGATGTATATGGTGGGAGTTGTTGCCTTTGCGGTATGGTCTGGACGCGATCCTAGGTCATTTGATATTTGGTGGTGGGCCTTAGCGATGGTTTTATTGATCGACCCTATGGCCCCCTATACGCCTGGATTTTGGTTATCTTTTGGTGCAGTAGCAGCAATTCTTTATGCCATGAGAAATTCAGAAGGCTTACTCGGCATACCCACTGGCAAAGAGCTGACTATGGAGTGGCGCCTCCGTTTAATGCAGGCGTTACGTGAGGCATGTCGTGTTCAGGCCGTAGTCACTATCGCGCTATTACCGCTAACACTCTATTGGTTTTATCAATTTTCAATCGTATCGCCATTAGCGAATGCTATAGCCATTCCTGTGGTTAGCTACATCGTTACACCCTTAGCTATTACTGGCGCACTCTTACCGGAATTCATGGGTAAATGGCTTCTCATACTCGCCCATTTCAGCATGGCTCACCTGGCAATACTGCTTGATTGGATGGCACATTTCAAGTGGGCTGTTGCCTGGTTTAGTCAGCCACAGTGGTGGGCATTATTTTTAGCGTCGCTTGGCATCGTTATCGCGATTCGGCCTGGACGACTGGTCGAGAGATGGACATTGCGATTGTTTGGGATCGCGCTATTAAGCAGCCTATTTATAGGGCCGATAGTGCAGACAAAATTACAGGCGGAAGATTTTAGGGCTACTGTTTTAGATATAGGCCAGGGTACTGCGGTCTTGATCGAAACTAAAACAAAACGACTGCTATACGACACCGGACCCATTCAAGGAAAAGATAATGCCGGTCAAAGAATTATTCTGCCGTTTTTGAGGGGGCAGGGCATTGATGTAATTGATCGCTTGGTCATTAGTCATAGTGATAGCGATCATATTGGGGGTGCTGCTACCTTATTAAAAGAAATCAGCTTTGGTTCCATGATGGGATCCTTACCCATAAATAACCCTTTACTTACCAATCTATCGGAAAGAAAGATCCCTGCCATGCCCTGTCGCTATGGTCAGCAATGGTCGTGGGATGGAGTGGAATTTCATATTTGGCATCCGCATGAAGACACTCTTTTTGAAGAGAATCACTCCAGAAAGCCTAATGAGGTGAGTTGCGTTCTCGAAGTTCGTAATTCAACAACTTCATTCTGGTTAACGGGTGATGTAGAAAAGCAGGGCGAATCTGAAATGCAAGCTCGCCTTAACGAAATTGCGCTAGATCATTTAAAAGATAGAGATCTCATTTTTATGGCGCCACACCACGGTAGCAAAACATCCTCTTCTCAAGATCTATTAATGGCATTAAGTCCAGATGAGGCATTTGCCCAAAACGGGTATCGCAATCGATATGGTCATCCACACCCAACAGTCACTGCCCGATACCAAAGCATGGGTATTCCCTTTTATCAAACACCGACAACAGGGGCGCAAATATGGACATTCAGGGCTAACGGCAACCGATCCTACCAAGTTGACTTTTGGAGAGAGCAATCTAAAAGACTATGGCACCGATAATTTAAGTAGTAAGACTAAAACTAAAATTGTTGCTAGTCAGGATTGTTCTTCGGGACTATTAAACAATAGCATCTGCTTGAAATAAATCTTCAAAAGAAGAAATATGCTTTATATGCTTATGTGTAAGCATTTCGGTGGATTTAGGATCAATAACAAAAGCCTTGTCAGCTAGTAGAAGCATTTCTAAATCATTCAAGTTATCTCCAATAGCCCAAACTTCAACGAAACTCGGTTTATTTGTCTTCGACAGAAATCGTTGAATTACATTCCCCTTGCAAGGCTTAAGATTGCGGCTTAGTTGATCTTGGTAAAAGTCTTTATTGATATTGAATTCCCCACTACAGATATCGTTTCTAAATTTGAGAGTATGTGCAATTGCAAAATCGGCAAAAATTCGCTTGCGCATGATTTCAGCGGCAATAAAGTAGCTATCTGAAATGAGTCCCACCATAAACCCTTGTCGTTTCATTTGATTCACAAATTCGATTACCCCAGGTTTAATAGGCATTGACATAGCTACTTTTTCGAATTGACTGCGATGGGTAAATTTAAAGATTTCTGCGATCTTCTGATTGTGTGTGGCTTCATCAGTTTTAGGAATATCAAGTAGTGCATCCAATGTTTCTTCGGTATGGGTAAAGGCTGCTAAATCTTTAATAAACGAATTAGGCGTGATTGTTCCATCCATATCCAATAAGATGACCTTGCGACGATCTTTGCGTCGATTAATGATGTAATCAAAGGAGGCTGATGCAAGTCTCTGCTCTTCATACATCTCAGAAATTTGATCTACGTGGAGTCTTCCGGCATGTCGTGAGTAGTGATGAATGACGCGGGCAACCTCATTTGCCATCGTTGTTAGATCTACTAAGGGTTGGCTATCGTTTATTAGGGAGCCAATATCAACCTCACAAACACGAGCGCCCTTTAAATGAGCATCGATAAGTAAGCCAATATCGACACCATAGCCGGTCTCAAAACTAAGTTTTTTTAATAAGGACGATCTGCAGGCAATAATTCCGCCTAGTGGTTGAGAAATTCCAGCTAGCTCAGGAAAAAAGACTTTCAGCATGGGTTTGGCAGTTAGCTCAGTAACTCGTCCACCGCCTCTACCAAATTTTGCTTTGACAAAATCGGCATCATCCGCAATGAGCGGGGCCATCATCTTTGAAATAATATTTTCTTCTAAACCTGATAAGTCGCCATCTAAAAAAACAATATATTCAAAATTAGCAACCTGAATACCATCTTGCATTGAGGCGCCTTTGCCAAGCATAGTGCTGGTGTATACCTGAGCCCCAGCCGTTTTAGCTATTTGCGCAGTGTTATCAATAGAGCTGTCATCAATAACAATCACTTCCCCAGTGAAATTATCCTTTTGTGCATATTGGATAACAGATTCAATGGCGTTTTCCTCATTGAGCGCTGGAATAATTACGCTACAAAGTAGGGGGTATGCTACTTCAGCCTGAGTGGAAGTCTCTTGCCTGCGAAAAATCTCCTTACTTGAATGGATCCCAAATTGAGATTGGATGCGAAGAAAATGATTTAATTTTCTCCATAGACGCATTAGGAAAACTTTCATGCTCTTCTCCTGTGGAGATATCTGAAGTTAAAGTATACCTAGCAGACGTCTTTTTTTCTGAATTTAGGTTGACACCCCCTGTAAAACACTCTCAGTGCCTGTTTTTGAAAAGATAAGGACTGACAATGCATTCATGCGCTACTTATTTTTTGTATCATGAAATTACATATATATTAAAAAGTATAAAATCTGTGCAATGTTCTTTAATAAGAAAAATTTAATTCTCGCCATTTGCATTTGCATTGTTACCTTTAAGGTGACGGCGGGAAATATATTTATTCAGAGTGCAATAGAGAAGGCTTGTCTTTACTCAAATGGTTGCATTAATCTTGAGATTAATACTTCTGCAATAGCTGTAAATGAAGTCACTAGTGATGATGAGCCTGTTTACACATTATTTTTAATGTCACACGTTACTGGTAACGTAGGTAGCACATCTCTTAATCTTCCCATACCCCCTGATTTTCGATTTGCATACAATTTATCCGAAGATAAGTTTGTTCATGGCTATATAGCCGACTGCCCTTACAAACCCCCTAAATCCTAATTCTATAAAGCCCACCATTTGTTTAACGACTCTTGGTAGATCCGGCATATGCCATGTAAAAGCACGCATTGCTGGTATTTGGGGCTCTTGTATTCCTAATTATGGCTAGCGAGAGCCATTGCTAATTTTGCCAATTACTTCACTAATGAAGTAATTGGCTATAGATATTTAGGTAAAAATGAAAAAATTATTATTGATTGGTTCTGTTTTTTTAGTCTTCTTGGGTGGCTGTGCAAGTAATGAAAGTCCTTCTATTCGATCAAATGAGCCAACAGTTCAATCTAAGCCACTCAATACACCTTCGAAGAGTATTTCTGCTCCGATGCCAAAAGATGATATTCAAAACGAAATAGCCCAATGTATTCAGGCGGTGAATGAGGGAAAAACGGCCAAATCCATTGACGGCACAATTTTTGCCTTAGATCCTTCTAATCCAAGCTCAAAATTTTTGTATTCATCGCCTAATAAGTTGACGACAGACGAGGCAGCATTGCTTGCTAAGTTTAAGAAAGAAACGCAGAAGTGTAGGCAGATTAGTAAAAAAATTCAAAATCCAAAACTTCGAAAAGTTTATCAAAACTATTTTTTTAAAATTGATCGTGTATATGACGACTTAATTTATAAAAAAATTACGATCGGAGTAGCCAATCAGGAACGCTCACTACTGATGAATCAATTTAAAACGCAGTTTCTAGATGTCTTAAATAAGTGAGTTCTTTTCTATGACTGCTAGATATCGTTTTACCTGTCGAGGCTGCGGGTTTCATTGCATCAGTTCTTTTGGTGGGGAGAGGGATGTGCACTTTACCTATGTCATCAAGTTTTGCCAGAAGTGCCATTCAGTTGCTCGTTATACGATCCCAAACTCTTTAGGCTTAGTCGAGCGCTTAACTTGCAATCAATGCTGCGAGCCTGATTCTTTGCAGGATTGGGACGGAATGTCTTGCCCGCTCTGTAGAAAGGGTTTGCATGCCTCAGGTAGGGATGTCGATAGGTTTAATTAATAAAGCATCGCATGAGGGGAGAAAGCAAAAAGGCTTCTGAGTCAATTGACCTAGAAGCCTTCTACTTGTTTGGTTGCGGGGGCAGGATTTGAACCTACGACCTTCGGGTTATGAGCCCGACGAGCTGCCAGACTGCTCCACCCCGCGTCTGAAGCTGAAATTCTACCATTTTTTGACCCCTTCTGTCGAGATAAACCTTAAATTTCGCATGAAAAAGCGGCATTCTATCGAAAATAAGACTCCTGAGACAGGCTGTATAAGGAGTAACATATTGCCGTGCAACATCACCTTAAGGTTTTGAGATGTCAATTAGCAATCCAGAATTTTCAAGTTCCACGCTATTAAATCCTGTTGAGGTTCACGGGCCTGAGGGCGAGCATAAGAAAAGTCTTGGCGTCATGATGTTGGCGGCCATCGGCGTGGTCTTTGGCGATATTGGTACAAGTCCGCTCTATGCGCTCAAAGAGTGTTTTGATTCTGAGCACGGTATCGCTTACTCTCCCGAGGCTCTGTTTGGTGTTATCTCTATGATGATCTGGGCCCTCATATTAGTTGTGACGGTCAAATACATCTCTTTTGTGATGCGTGCAGATAATAAGGGGGAGGGTGGCGTACTCTCACTCATGGCTTTAGCGCTGCGCTCGTTTGATACTAAATCAAAGAGCCATTTCTTTTTTATGATCATTGGCATGTTGGGAGCTTGCATGCTCTTGGGAGAGTCAGTTATTACACCAGCAATCTCTGTTTTGTCAGCAGTCGAGGGGATTGAAATTGCTGCTCCGGCACTCCATCGATTTATTATTCCGATCTCTTTAGTTATTTTGGTTGCTTTATTTCTGATTCAGAAATATGGCACGGCCACAGTTGGAAAACTATTTGGTCCAATCACTCTTGTCTGGTTTATCAGTCTTGCAGTGCTTGGCGCAATTAATATTGGTCATGCCCCAGAAATTATTGCTGCATTCAATCCTGCCTATGCCATCAAGTTTGTAATCGATCATCCCACTACTGCCTATATTGTGATGGGCGCAGTGGTGCTAGTTGTCACTGGTGTAGAAGCGCTTTATTTAGATATGGGCCACTTTGGTAAATCGCCCATTCGGTATGCATGGCTTTTTATTGTTTTGCCAAGTCTATTGATCAACTACCTAGGTCAGGGGGGATTGCTGCTCTCAAATCCAGAAGCAATTAAAAATCCCTTTTACTTAATGGTTCCCGATTGGGCGCTCTGGCCAATGGTAGGTTTAGCAACAGCAGCAACGGTCATTGCCTCTCAAGCAGTGATTTCAGGAGCATATTCTTTGGTTAGTCAGGCGATTCTGCTCGGCTTTATGCCACGCATGAATATATTGCATACCTCTGATTCAGAGCAGGGACAGATTTATATTCCATTAGTCAATTGGGCTCTGCTGTTTATGGTGGTAGCAACCGTGATTTCCTTTAAGGGATCCATGAATCTAGCTGCTGCCTATGGAATTTCCGTCACATCTACCATGCTGATCACCACCATCTTATTAGCGGTAGTGATGTTGCGTGAGTGGAAGATGAATATTTTCTTAGTAGCTTTTATCACCATTGCTTTCTTAATCATTGATTTTGCGTTCTGGACAGCAAACCTTATTAAGATCAAAGATGGTGGTTGGTATCCACTGGCACTGGGCTTGCTTTGCTTTACTTGCTTAATTACTTGGTTTAGAGGTCGTCAAATTTTGCGCAAACGTGCAGTAGATGAAGGCATTGAGCTGAGTAGTTTTATTGAGTCCTTGCTCAAACATCCGCCTCATCGAGTTGAGGGTACGGCAGTATTCTTAACGGCTCATGTTGACTATTTGCCCGTTTCTTTCTTGCATAATCTCAAGCATAACCATGTGCTTCACGAACGCGTATTCTTTTTGAAGGTGAGCATTTGGGATGTGCCCTATGTCAATGATTCAGAGCGAATCACAATGAAGGATTTGGGTGGAAATATCCATGTAGTCCGTGCGGTGTATGGTTTTAAAGAAACGCCAGATATGGGTACTATCATTGACCTAATTGAAAAGACATTTGGCATGCAATTTGATCTGATGAATACCTCCTTCTTTTTATCGCGCGATACGATTGTTCCAGCGGCTATTCCTGGAATGGCTTTGTGGCGCGAAAGATTATTTTGCTGGATGTATCAAAATGCCGGTCGTCAATCTGATTTCTTTAAGATTCCTGCCAATAGATTGGTTGAGCTTGGCGCAAAGGTAGAGATTTGAGAAATCCCCGTTCCTTTCCCTCATTAGTCTTATTCGGGGTCTTCCTGTTTTTCGGTTCCGTTAGTAGCGTCGTGCTGGCTACGCCCGAGGAAGAGGCTCAACTAGATCAATTGGATATTATTGAGCAGCAACTTGAGTTGCAGCGAGAATGGGCTAAGTACCGTTGGGAAAAAGAAAATGCAGCCTGCTATCTAAATTATTTCGTCAATAAATGCCTCACTGAATCACGGGCGGAGTATCGCAAAGAGGTTGATCCTATTCGTATTCAAGAAGTTGAGTTACGTGAGACCCAGCGTAAATTGCGTGCAAGTCTTAAGGATCAACGTGATGCGCAAAAGAGTGCTGAGCGTGCATCTGAGCAAAAGGCTGCAGAACGTGCAGCCAATCAAAAAGAGTTTGAAGAAAAGCAAAAGGCTGCAGCTGCTCGTGCTCAAGACTTAGAGAAGCGACGTCAAGATGCGCCTAAGCGCGCTCAAGAAAATAAAGCGGGCACTCAGCTCGACTAATCCATTGGCCAAGATCAAGACCATTTATATCTGCCAGTCGTGTGGTGGAACTTCAGCCAAATGGCAGGGGCAATGCCCTTCATGCCAGGCATGGAATACGCTTGAAGAAGGTCTGCCAGAGGTCAGTTCGAATTCACGTTTTCAAGGTTTGGCGCAATCCTTACCTCGTCAAAAGCTATCTGCAATCACGGCAGAAGATTTACCCAGATTTAGCACTGGTGTTGAAGAGTTTGATCGTGTGTTGGGTGGCGGTCTTGTGCCTGGAGGTGTGGTCCTCCTTGGTGGTGACCCTGGAATTGGTAAGTCCACTTTACTTTTGCAAGCACTGGCGCAAATGAGCGATGCTGGTATGAATGTGCTTTATAGCAGTGGCGAAGAGTCGGCAGCTCAAATAGCATTACGAGCAAAGCGGATTGCATTAGATGCACCTCAATTAGAAGTCTTGGCAGAGATTCAGTTAGAAAAACTATTATCCATTATGGATACCGTCAAGCCTCAGGTATTAGTAGTTGATTCGATACAAACCCTGTATTCAGAGGTGCTGAGTTCAGCACCGGGCTCTGTAGCTCAAGTACGTGAGTGTGCAGCCCAGTTAACAAGAGCTGCAAAGTCTAGTGGTATCTGTGTACTCATGGTGGGACATGTTACGAAGGATGGGCACTTAGCTGGTCCACGTGTACTGGAGCATATTGTTGATACCGTTTTGTATTTCGAAGGCGATACCCATTCCTCTTTTAGATTGGTGCGTTCAATTAAAAACCGTTTTGGTGCCGTCAATGAGTTAGGTGTTTTTGCGATGACGGAAAAAGGATTACGCGGTGTTGCCAATCCTTCCGCTATTTTTCTCTCTCAACATGCGGAAATGGTTCCTGGTGCCTGCGTTTTGGTCACTCAAGAGGGCAGTCGTCCCTTATTAGTAGAAATTCAAGCGCTCGTTGATACGGCCCATATCCCAAATCCGAGAAGGTTAGCTGTAGGATTGGAGCAGGCACGATTAGCAATGCTCTTGGCGGTGCTGCATCGTCATGCGGGAGTAGCGTGTTTTGATCAGGATGTCTTTTTAAATGCCGTAGGTGGCGTGAAGATCTCTGAGCCAGCTGCTGACTTGGCTGTTTTATTGGCCATTCAATCATCCATTCGCAATAAAGCCCTACCAAAAGAACTCATTGTTTTTGGTGAGGTTGGTTTAGCTGGCGAGATTCGTCCCTGTCCGCGAGGCCAGGAGCGCCTCAAAGAAGCTGCCAAACTAGGTTTTACCGTGGCGATTATTCCTAAAGCCAATATGCCTAAAACCAAGATTCCTGGTTTAAGAGTGATACCCGTGGAGCGGATTGATCAGGCGATTGCTGCAGCAGCAGAGCTGAGTTAATTGTGTTTTAAAGTCCGCGCAGATCTTCTGCTTGTATAAGTAGTACTTGCTCATCCCCAGCAGATACTTCCATCCAAATTACTGGAATCTGAGGGAAAGCATTTTTAAAGTTTTCATACTCATTACCGATCTCAAGTAATAGGGCACCGCGCTCAGATAAGTAGTCGGGGGCACTAGTAATAATTCTGCGAATGAGGTCCATGCCATCATGACCACCTGCTAAGGCTAAGGCTGGTTCAGCATGGTATTCAAGAGGAAGTGCATTCATCGATTCGGTATTGACATAGGGTGGATTGCAGATGATGAGGTCAAAGAGGTTGTCATCATGAGGTTCGGGCAATGCATCCCATAAATCACCATCGAATAATTCAATCTGTGAACTCAGTCCATGACGATCTAAATTTCTGGAGGCAACTGCTAAGGCTGGCAAGCTAATATCACAAGCACTTACGTGGATGTCGGGGCAGGACATAGCAAGCAAAACAGCTAAGGAACCATTGCCAGTACAAAGATCAAGCGCCTTGCCATCTGCAGGTAACCAGGGCTCAAGCGAGCCATTCACAATCAGTTCTGCAATCCAAGAGCGAGGAACAATACTTTGTTCGTTGGCATAGAAGGGCACACCCATGAGCCAAGCTTCACCTAGGATGTAAGCCAAGGGCTTACGAGAGCTAATGCGGGTTTGAGCGATTGCTTGAGCAGCATGTACGTGAGATGCGCTCATGACTTGATCTAAATCATCTAAGGCTTCTGCAGGACTCAGATCACATTGTTTACTGACAATCCACAGTGCCTCGCTCTGCGCATCGATGGCACCATGACCATAGAATAGATTAGCAGCTTTAAGTTGTGTCGCTATCTGATCAATACATTGATTTAGCGTAAGGGATTGCGCAGGCTCAGGGTCCATGAATATATATTTACTCTACGCTATTAACTTCTCGAGAGTTTTGCGATAAATATTTTTAAGGGGTACAACATCATCAATGATGACGCACTCATTTATTTTGTGACTTGTCGCATTCAGCGGCCCAAACTCGACAACTTCTTTGCAGATCTTGGCGATAAAGCGACCATCGCTAGTGCCGCCAGTAGTTGATAACTCGGTATTAATTTTGGTTTCCGATTTGATCGCTTTGCGAAGGGCGTTAGCAAGATCCCCATCCCCAGTAATGAATGGACTACCACCTAAATGCCAGTCGATTTCAAAATCGAGACCTTCATCTTTAAGGATCTTCTCTACACGCTCACGCAATTGCTCAGGTTTGCTCTCTGTAGAGAAGCGGAAATTAAATTCAATTGCCAATTCACCAGGAATGATGTTGTTAGCACCGGTGCCTGCATGAATATTGGAAATTTGAAAACTGGTTGGCTGGAAATACTCATTACCTTTGTCCCATTCAGTCTCAACCAAAGATTGAATGGCAGGTGCGGATAAATGGATAGGATTTTGCCCCAGATGCGGATAGGCAATATGCGCTTGAATACCTTTAATGTGAAGCTTTCCAGAGAGCGAGCCACGACGACCATTTTTAATCATGTCGCCCAATCGATCTACCGAAGTAGGCTCACCAATGACGCAATAGTCTAGGCGTTGACCATGTTTTTGCAGTCGCTCACACATAATGACGGTGCCATCATGTGCCGGACCTTCTTCATCGCTGGTAATCAAAAAGGCAATAGAGCCTTTGTGATTGGGGTGAGTGATAACAAATTCTTCTGTAGCGACGACAAACCCGGCAAGCGAGGTTTTCATATCCGCTGCGCCACGACCGTAGAGCATGCCATCCCGAATGGTTGGCGTGAAAGGATCGCTATCCCATTTTTCTAGGGGGCCAGTTGGTACAACATCGGTGTGGCCTGCAAACATAAGTACTTTGCCATCATCACCTGCGCTACCTTTTTTGATTGCCCATAAATTAGTGACTTGGAAGTTTTCAGGACCACTGACGACGCTTTCGGTATGAAACCCAATTGCTTGAAGTCTTCTGGCGATCAGTTCTTGGCAACCGCCATCTGCAGGGGTTACTGAACGACAGGCAATCAGTGCTTCGGTTAACTCAAGGGTTGCGCTCATGTTATTGGCTTTAGGGCTTAATCACGTAAAAGTTCATTAATAGCGGTCTTTGCTCTAGTCTGAGCATCCACTTTCTTGACGATCACGGCTGCATAGAGGCTGTACTTTCCGCAAGCAGAGGGGAGTGATCCTGGAACCACAACGGAACCTGCTGGTACTCGGCCGTAATGGATTTCACCGGTTTCGCGATCGTAGATTTTGGTGCTTTGACCAATATAGACGCCCATTGAGAGCACAGCATTTTCTTCGATGACAACACCTTCAACCACCTCAGAGCGCGCGCCAATAAAGCAGTTATCTTCAATAATGACAGGTCCAGCTTGAATCGGCTCCAAAACGCCACCGATACCAACGCCACCAGAAAGGTGCACATTTTTACCAATTTGGGCACAAGAGCCAACCGTGGCCCAGGTGTCTACCATTGTGCCTTCGCCAACATAGGCGCCAATATTGACGTAAGAAGGCATTAAAACGGCATTTTTACCAATAAATGAGCCACGCCGAGCCATCGCTGGGGGAACCACTCTAAAACCACCATTGGCAAAGTCCTCTGCGGTGTAATTCTCAAACTTGCTAGGGACTTTGTCATAGAACTGGGTATAGCCACCAGCGCCCATCGGTTTATTGTCTTCGAGGCGGAAAGAGAGCAAAACAGCCTTCTTGACCCATTGGTTTACCTCCCAATTCCCGATGCTGCGGCGTTCTGCCACACGAATACTGCCCGTATTGAGGCCCTCAAGGACCGCATTGACAGCATTACGAATTTCCCCAGAAACGGCTTCTGGAGATAGGTTTGCGCGGTTTTCCCAGGCTTGTTCAATGATGCTTTGTGGTGATTTGCTCATACTTTTTAGTTAACTATCAGATTGTTAAGGGATTTTGCCCTGGATGTAGATTGATCATTATATCGGTGGGTCAAAAACCCGTGTAAAGAGCGCCAAGCTTGCTATCATCTTCCCACTTAAGTATTAATTATTGAACCCCTTTTTTCCCTGCAAAGTACGCCGTGCAACTGAAATCCATCAAACTTTCCGGCTTTAAGTCTTTCGTCGATCCAACCCATTTTGAAATGCCAGGTCAGCTAATTGGGGTTGTTGGCCCCAATGGTTGTGGCAAATCGAACATTATTGACGCTGTCCGCTGGGTTTTAGGCGAATCCCGCGCCAGTGAATTGCGCGGTGAATCTATGCAAGACGTCATATTCAATGGTTCAGGTTTACGAAAGCCTTCAGGGCGCGCTAGTGTCGAGCTCATTTTCGATAATGCTGATGGTCGCGCACATGGTCAGTGGAGTGCGTTTACGGAGTTAGCTGTCAAGCGAGTGTTAACGCGAGATGGTAATTCGAGTTATTACGTTAACAATCAAGTAGTTCGACGTAAAGATATCCAGGATATTTTCTTAGGCACTGGTATGGGTCCAAGGGGTTATGCCATTATTGGTCAGGGCACTATCAATCGTATTTTGGAAGCTAAACCGGAAGAGCTGCGTGTTTTCTTGGAAGAGGCTGCCGGGGTTTCTAAATATAAAGAGCGCCGTAAAGAAACTGCTTCACGTTTAGAAGACACTAAAGAAAATTTAGTACGTGTTGAAGATATTCTGCGTGAGCTCGATCAGCAGGTTGCTCGGCTAGAGAAACAAGCTACTGTCGCAGAGCGTCATGCTGAGCTTTCTGCTGAAATGAAGTCTCAACAACAGCTTCTTTGGTTTGTACGCCAGACCGAGGCAGGCAAAGAGCAAGAGCGTCATGCTAATGGCATTCGTGAAACTCAAGTAAGCCTAGAAGAGCAGACTGCCAAAATGCGTCATGTGGAGGCTGAGCTTGAGACCATGCGAACTGAACAGTACGCCTTGCAAGATAAAGTTTCTCAGGCACAGGGCGATCTCTATCAAACCAATGCGGATGTGAGTCAAGTTGAGTCACAAATTCGCTATGTACAAGAAGCGCGGCAACGCTTGCAACAGCAATCGCAAGATTTGCAAGCCCAATTACAGCGCTGGACCGTGCAAGAAACTGATGCAGCTCAAGCTCAACGAACTGCTGAACATGATCTCAGCCTAGCTTCAGAAAAAGAGCAGGCCCTGTTAGCTGATTTAACTGGTCTGCAAGATCAGATGCCAGGTCGAGAAGAGGCCTATCAAGTCAATGCTCGAGCATTAGATGATGCTCGTGAAAGTTTGGCATCGATTGATCAGCGTTTAGCGAGTTTGAGTGAGCGTCTCAAGGCAATTGTTACTCAATTGGAAGAGCTTAAAGGGCGTGATACTCGCCTTGAGTCTGAACTTGCCGGAATGCGTCGCCCTGATGCGCAGGCATTGCAAATGGCAATTGATCGTCATGCGATGGCACAACGCAAAGTAGATGAGGCAAGACAAAAGGCGGGTGAAGCTCAGCAACGTGTACCTTCTGCAGATGAGGCACGTAATACTGCGCAACAACAGATTCAGATAGCTAATCAAGAGTTGGCGCAAACAGAAGCAAAGCTGACAGCGCTAACCGCTCTACAAGCAAGTGTTCAAGCTCAAGGCAAAATTGGTCCATGGCTCGAGAGTAAGGGTTTAAAAGAAAGTAAACGTCTTTGGCAAGAGCTCAAAGTCGAGAGTGGTTGGGAAGCCGCTTTAGAGTCAGTATTACGTGAACGTTTAGCGGCCGTCACTGCCAAGAGCGTTCAAGAAACCCTGGCATTAGCCAATGATGCGCCTCCTAGTCGCTTGGCGATTTTATTGACTGAGGAAATAGCTCCTGCCCATACAGCAGTACCAGCAGAATTTATTCCTTTGCTTACCCGCGTTCAAAGTGCAGGATCAGCGCGTGTTTCTTCGGTATTGCAAGAATGGCTCGATAACATCTACATCGCTAATAGTCTTGAGGATGCATTGCATCGTCGTGAGAAGCTGCCTGCAGGTGGTGCGCTGGTAACTCAACAAGGTCACTTAGTCAGTCGTGTGGGTGTACAGCTTTATGCAGCCGATTCCGAACAAGCCGGTATGTTGGCTCGTGCTCAAGAGATGGAAGGTCTCGAGAAGCAGTTGCGTGCACAACGATTAATTCAGAGCGAATTGCAAGGTGAGCTAGATCAATGTACTGCGAATTACCAAGCTGCTCACCATGCTGCAGAACAAACTCGTATTGCCGCAGAACAAGCGGTACAAGAAGTGCATGGTTTTGAAGTTGAGAGAATGCAACTGACTCAAGCAGAAGAAAAGTACAGCCAACGTGCTGAACAGATTCAGGGTGAGTTAAATGAGTTGCGTCAGCAAATAGAGCAATTGACTCAAACTCAAGAGCAATCTTCTGCCGAATTAATGCAATCGGAAGAATCTAAGCAGGGATTACAAGAGAATTTAGTTTCTGCTCAAGACAAACTCGAGCTTGCAACTCAAGATCGTGATCGTTTGCGTGAATCTTTACGTGCTGCTGAGATGTCAGCGCAAGAAGCAGCATTTGCTACGCGCTCACTGCAGCAGCGGATTGCTGACTTGCAACGTGACCAAAGTACTGCGCGGGTTCAGATCATGGAGATTCAGGACAAGCAAGCCAGTTCCGAACAAGAGCTTGCAAGCTTAAGTGATGAAGAGGCACAAGATAAATTACAAGGCTTACTGCTTGCCCGCAGCGCACGTGAGGCAGCCTTAGCAAATGCCCGTACTGAACAAGATGCTTTATTGCATCAGTTGCGTGAGGCTGATGAAGCACGTATGCAGATTGAGCGCAGTCTCCAGCCAATGCGGGATAAGGTGGTGGATTTGCAGTTACGTGAACAGGCTGCCCGTTTGAACTTCGAGCAATTTGCCACCTTACTGTCGGATGCCGAGGCAGATCTGTCTGCACTTGAAGCAAGCTTTAGTGCTGACTTGAAAGTTGGCGCGTTGCAAAGTGAGGTAAATCGTCTTAATACTGAAATTCAATCTTTGGGTCCAGTCAATATGGCTGCCTTAGATGAATTAGCTAGTTCGCGCGAGCGTAAGCAGTTCTTAGATGCCCAATCCGCAGATTTGAACGAAGCTATGCAAACCTTAACTGATGCGATTGCGAAGATTGATGCAGAGACGCGCGATCTCTTGCAGGGTACGTTTGATCAAGTCAATCTGCATTTTGGAAAGTTATTCCCAGAGCTGTTTGGTGGCGGTCATGCTGAATTGGTAATGACTGGTGAAGAGATTCTAGATGCTGGCGTTCAAGTGATGGCTCAACCTCCCGGTAAGAAGAATAGTTCAATCTACTTGCTCTCTGGTGGTGAGAAAGCATTAACTGCGATCGCCTTGGTCTTCTCACTTTTCCTCCTCAACCCTGCGCCATTTTGCTTACTCGATGAGGTTGATGCACCATTAGATGATGCAAACACCTTGCGTTATGCCCAGCTCGTAGCCAAAATGTCAGATAAGACCCAGTTTTTGTTTATTTCACATAACAAGATCACTATGGAAATTGCCCATCAGCTTATCGGTGTCACCATGCAAGAGCAGGGCGTATCTCGCATTGTCGCGGTGGATATTTCCTCTGCAGTATCAATGGTGGAGGCAGCTTAAGTGGATTTAGAGCATTTCAAGACAATGCTTGGTTTGTCTGACTTGCAGTTTGCTTTAGCTGCTATTGGTTTGCTGATTTTGATATCGGTAGCGATCTTTAATATTAAATATGCTCGTAAGCGTCGTAACGAAAATCTCGATAACGATTTTTCTGGGGAGAGCCATTCTCCACGCGAGCCCTCTTTTGCAGGTGGTTTTGCCGACCCAAACGAACGAGCTGAGCCTTCTTTTGGGCCAGTAGATCCTACTACTCCTAATAAACCTGAAAACTTTTCCAATGATCCTCGGATTGATTGCGTTATCACTTTGCGTTTTGACGAGAGCATCAGTGGCGCAGAGATCCTAGAAGAAATCAATACATGGGTTAATGAGCCCAATAGCTTAAAAGCTTCTTGGATGTGTGAAGGTTTAAATGCGGATGTTGATGTCGCAGAGCAGTGGGAGGCATTGCGTCCCGAGGCCTCTTATTCTGAATTGCAACTGGCGATACAACTGGCAAACCGACGTGGTCCTATTGGTGTTTTGGAATTATCTGATTTTTGCTCTCGAGCGCAAGCGCTTGCAGAAACACTGGGCTCTCAGATCGATATGCCAAGCGTGAGTATGATGCTTGAGAGTGCAAAAGAACTGGATGCTATGGCAGCTGAGAGTGATATTCAGCTCAGCATTAATGTGTTGTTTGATGAAGCCTGTCCATGGGCAAACTTTGACGCCTTGATGCGTCAGCGTGGTTTTAAATTATCCCGAAATGGTCGCTCGTATGAGTTTTTGAGTAATGGCGTATTGATTTTTAATAGTGCGCCATTAGATCCAAATCAAGCGGTTCAACAACTCACTCTTTTACTTGAAGTGCCTTTAATAGCCCAAGAAGAGCGGGCATTTGAGCGCATGTTAGGCGAGGGTATAGAAATTGCTCAAGCTGCCCATGGTCGCTTGGTAGATGACAACGGAATTAACCTGACTGAGGCTGCTGTCATTAGCATTCGTCAACACCTTGATGTCTTGTATGCCAATTTAGAGAAGAATAGCGTTCCAGCTGGATCTTCTACTGCAAGCAGACTTTTTAGCTAAGGAATTGTTTTGTCGCCCTCTAGTCCGACAAATTTAGCGGATCGATATGCATTTTTGCAGTCAGAGTTAGCTCGTCTTGAGCATGCTTATTACGTTCTTGATAACCCCATTGTTCCTGACAGTGAATATGACCGTTTATACCGTGAGCTACTCGAGATAGAGAAACTTCATCCTGAGTGGATAACGGCAGATTCTTTGTCTCAACGTGTGGGCGGTGTAGCTCTTAAAGAATTTCATTCTGTCACTCATGCGGTGCCAATGCTTTCACTTAATAATGCGTTTGAAGAAGCAGAGCTCGTTGCTTTTGATCGCCGCTGTCGTGAGGGGCTGCATGTCGATCAGGTTGATTACGCTGGCGAGCTCAAGTTCGATGGCTTAGCGATCTCTCTTCGTTACGAAAGCGGCTCCTTAGTCACCGCTGCTACTCGTGGTGATGGGGCCAGCGGGGAAGATGTTACAGCTAATATCAAAACCATTCGGGCAATTCCGTTGAAACTCGTGGGGGATGATATTCCGCAAGTGTTAGAAGTGCGCGGAGAGGTCTTTATGTACCTGGATGATTTTCAGAAAATGAATGACATCGCCGCTGCAAATGGTGAGAAGGAGTTTGCAAACCCACGTAATGCAGCTGCAGGGAGTTTGCGACAGCTCGATTCCAAGATTACTGCTAAGAGGCCGCTATCATTTTTCGCCTATGGTCTTGGCGTTCTAGAGCCGCAGTCCTGGCTACCAAATACGCATGAAGAATTACTGAATGCCTATGTTAAGTTGGGCTTGCCGGTCTGCTCAGAGCGCAGAGTACTCAAATCGGTTGAGGAAATATTAGCTTTCTATAACCAGATTGGCGAAAAAAGAGATTCATTGCCATATGACATAGATGGCGTAGTTTATAAAGTGAATTCATTCGCAGAGCAAGCTAAGCTCGGTTTTGTCTCTAGAGCTCCGCGCTTTGCACTGGCACATAAATTTCCAGCTCAAGAAGCATTAACAACTGTTCTTGGAATTGATGTACAAGTAGGGCGCACTGGAGCCATTACACCGGTTGCGAGGTTAGCACCAGTTGAAGTGGGTGGGGTTACGGTCACCAATGCTACCTTGCATAATGAAGACGAAGTGAAGCGCAAAGATGTTCGTATTGGTGATACTGTCTCTGTTAGAAGGGCAGGAGATGTCATTCCTGAAGTCGTTTCTGTCATTAAAGAGCGCAGGCCAACTAATGCACAGCAGTTTGAGATGCC
>JBFZCO010000051.1:0-24360 GCA_041307885.1 Burkholderiales bacterium
ATTGATCGCTACTGTTTTCACTTTGAATCAGCAAGCCACCCTCTAGTAATGTTTTTGCAACCTCATCATTTGCATATGTTCCGAATACAGCCTCAAGACCTTGCCAGCCATCAGGCGCATATCCCAAGGAATAGCGCTTAGCAATTTCACCAGTCAAACCTCGACCCTTAAGATATTCCACTGCACGCGGCGCTACTTTGAGTTGCTGGCGATACCAATCTGCTGCTGCGCTCATCACCTCGCTTAATGCCATAGCCTGCTGTTGGCGCGCCACATCATTTGCAGTGCGCTCTTCACGCGGAACATCTAATCCAGCTGAGCGCGCTAAATCTTCAATTGCATCTACATAACCTAGGCCAGAGTACTCCATCAAAAAACTAATGGCAGAGCCATGCGCACCACAGCCAAAGCAGTGATAAAACTGCTTAGTGGGCGAAACAGAAAAAGAGGGAGACTTCTCAGAATGAAAGGGGCATAAACCTTGATAGTTTGCGCCCGCTTTTTTTAACTTAACGTGCTGCCCAACAACATCAACGATGTCAACCCGATTTAATAGATCAGCAATGAAGGATTGAGGAATGAGCGCCATTGAGCCAGTATGAAACTGTTTGCCAAGTTCTTCAATTACTTTGCGAGAGCAGCTTTAACCAAACCAGAAACCTTCCCCATATCAGCCTTACCAGCTAACTGTCCTTTGAGAAGACCAATCACTTTGCCCATATCTTGGGGACCCGCCGCACCTGTAGAGGCCACGGCAGCAGTAACAGCAGCCTGAACCTCAGCATCGGACATTTGTGCTGGCATGTAAGCTTGCAGAATCACCATTTCCGCTGCCTCAATCGCAACCAAATCATCGCGCCCTGCTTTTTCAAACTGGGAAATAGAGTCTTTGCGCTGCTTAATCATTTTCTCGATAGTGGCAATCACGCTAGCGTTATCCATCACAATGCGCTCATCGACTTCACGCTGCTTAATTGCTGCTAACAAAAGGCGGATGGTGCCTAAGCGAGCCACTTCTTTTGCGCGCATGGCATTTTTCATATCTTCAGTGATTTGATCTTTAAGTGTCATAGCCGTATCCCTAATTCATGATGTTGAAAATTACTCAAGATTAAAAAGCAAAAACCCGCTGCGTTTCACCGTCAGCGGGTTTCAAAGCCTCTCGGTGAGGAGAGCTTTTAAATTCGATTAGTAAAGCTTCTTAGGTAACATTTGGCTACGGATACGCTTGTAATGGCGCTTAGCAGCTGCAGCTTTTTTACGCTTACGTTCAGCGGTTGGCTTTTCATAAAACTCGCGTGCACGCAAGTCGGTCAAAAGGCCATTTTTTTCAATGGTGCGCTTGAAACGGCGTAATGCCACTTCAAATGGTTCGTTCTCACGGAGGCGGACTGTAGTCATACTGGTTTAACTCGTATATGCTCGAAAAATATCGAAAAATTAACTGAATCACGGATTCTAGCACGACCAAGCGAAAAAATGATTGTTTTAGGCATAGAAACTTCCTGCGATGAGACTGGTGTGGCTCTGTACAACACCACCCCTTGGGAAAACGGCGCCCCAGCCCACCAAGGCATCTTGGGGCAAGCCTTACACTCCCAGATCGATATGCATCGAGATTATGGCGGTGTTGTCCCTGAACTTGCCTCTAGAGACCATATTAGGCGGATTTTGCCCCTTTTGGACGATGCCATGCACGAAGCTCAGCTGAAGCTAAAGGATATTGACGCTGTAGCCTACACCCAAGGACCTGGGCTGGCAGGCGCACTTCTAGTGGGCAGCGCCTTTGCGAAATCCCTCGCACAGGGCCTAAAAGTGCCATCCATAGGCATTCATCACCTCGAAGGGCACCTCCTTTCTCCACTTTTGGGGCACTCAACCCCTCAATTTCCTTTTATTGCCCTATTGGTTTCTGGGGGTCACACCCAGCTCATGTTGGTGAGCGAGGTTGGTAAATACCAACTTTTAGGTGAAACCTTAGACGATGCGGCAGGTGAGGCATTCGATAAAACTGCCAAGTTGTTGGGCCTTGATTACCCAGGGGGAGCAGCTATCTCCAAATTGGCTGAAAAAGGCCAATCGGGACGATTTGATCTCCCTAAGCCGATGCTGCACTCCGGAGATTTGGATTTCTCCTTCTCCGGTCTCAAAACAGCAGTTCTCAATCAGGTGAAAAAACATGATGCGCTAGAAGTATCAGATCCTGCGCAGATTGCTACTTTCCATGCTGATTTAGCCAGAGGTTTTGTAGATTCTTTAGTGGCGGTGTTGGTGAGCAAGTCTGAGAAGGCACTCAAGCAAGCGGGTTGCAAACATCTAGTGCTTGCTGGTGGAGTAGGTGCTAATTTGCAGTTACGCGAAGCATTAAATGCCAGCGCCAAAAAGAATGGATTTGCAGTGCACTATCCACCACTCAATCTTTGCACAGATAATGGGGTGATGATCGCTTTTGCTGGCGCACTTCGCATGCTCGCCCAAAACAATGGCTCAAGTACATTTGGTGCTTTTGATGTCAAACCCCGCTGGGATTTGGCGAGCAATAATCTAACTTAAGAAATTATTGCTTGGTTTACCTGACTTACTTAGTCAAACTAATTTTGGCGTATGCGCTGTGATTGTGGATCGACTCAAAGTTTTCAGCCTCAACTACTAAAGACAAAATACGCTGGTCCCCCTTTAGTTGACCAGCAACATCACGCACTAAGTCCTCTACAAACTTCGGATTGTCATATGCACGCTCTGTTACCCATTTCTCATCAGGCCGCTTGAGTAAACCCCACAACTCGCTTGAGGCTTGGCTTTCAGCGGCGGCAACTAAATCCTCAACCGTCATTTGAGTTTGTGGATCAAGCATGACAGACATCGTGACATGTGAGCGTTGATTGTGAGCACCATACTCGGAGATTTCTTTTGAGCAAGGGCACAAACTCATTACTGGCACTAGTGCACAGAGATTTAACTCAACATCAATTGATCCAGCAGCATTTGTCTTGGCTTTAGCCGTCCACGTCACTTCGTAATCCATTAAGCTTTCAACACCAGAAACTGGGGCTGACTTTTTAACGAAGTGTGTATAAGTAAATTGAATGCGGCCTTCAGTGGCATTAAGTAGCGGCAACATCGCTCGCACCATAGCGACAACTGATGTGCTATCAATTGGTTCTGTTTGCTCTTGCAATAAAGCAATGAAGCGCGACATATGCGTTCCCTTGATATGGGCAGGCAAAGCTACATCCATCTCAAAGTTACCTACAGCTGGGAAATTGCCAGTCTTAGTGCGAACCAGTAAAGGGTGACGAAGACCGCGAATACCCACTTGCTCAATCGGCAATGCGCGCTCGTCATGCGAGGACTGCACATCCGGCATGGCTTGAGTTTTTAAAAAAGCCGTATTGATATCGTTCATGTCTCTATTTTCAAGCAAAAATGACTTATTTGCCCGCTATTGCGGTATTTGCAACAACTTTTGCCGGAATTAACCCAGAGAAACGCGCCAAAATTGCTTTAGCAATCCCTTCGGAGTCTAGGCCACACTTACTCATCAAGAGTTTGTAATCCCCATGCTCAATAAACTCATCTGGAAGTCCTAATTGTAGGAAGGGCTTATTGACCCCCATGGCTGCAAGGGCTTCAAGGCAAGCACTTCCTGCGCCACCTGAAATTGCACCATCTTCAATCGTTACAAAATAATCGTGATCTTGCGACAAAGATTTCAGGAGATCAAGATCTAGCGGTTTAACAAAACGCATATTAGCTACAGATGCATCTAGCTGTTCAGCCACCTCAAGAGCTTGGTACAACAAAGTACCAAACGCCAGAATAGCTACGCGTTGACCAGCAACTGCATTTGATCTCCGGCGTAACTCACCCTTACCCAAGGGTACTGTTCGTAATTCTTTGGAGGGGATTGTGCCAATGCCCGCACCACGTGGGTACCGAACTGCACTCGGATGTGGTTGATGAAATGCAGTAGTTAATAAATCACGGCACTCTGCTTCATCAGCAGGAGTCATCACCAGCATATTGGGGATGCAGCGTAAAAATGGAATGTCATACGCACCAGCATGGGTTGCACCATCCGCGCCTACTAAACCAGCGCGATCTAATGCAAACAATACAGGTAAGTCTTGTATAGCTACATCATGAATTAATTGATCGTAAGCACGCTGCAAGAAAGTAGAGTAAATCGCCACTACTGGCTTCATACCCTCGCATGCCATACCAGCAGCAAAAGTTACAGCATGCTGCTCGGCGATGCCAACATCGTAATAACGCTTGGGAAAGTTTTTCTCAAACTCCACTAATCCGGAACCCTCTCGCATGGCGGGAGTAATCCCAATCAATAAAGGATCCGCGTGAGCCATGTCACATAACCATTCACCAAATACCTGTGTAAATGTTTTTTGTGAGGTGCCTGAAGATTTTTTAACACCTTCTTCTGGATTAAATTTACTGGGTCCGTGATACAGCACAGGATCCGCTTCTGCTAACTCGTAGCCCTGACCTTTACGAGTGACAACATGCAAAAACTGAGGACCGCCGCCCTCTAAAGCCAAGCGTCGCACATTTTGCAACATCGGTATCAAAGCATCTAAATCGTGACCATCAATTGGACCGAAATAATTAAAGCCAAATTCTTGAAAAATAGTGGATGGTGAAACCATACCTTTTGCGTGATCTTCAAGACGTTTTGCAAACTCACGTAATGGTGGGGCAATTGAGAGCATGCTATCAATACCCTTCTTCGTTGCGGAATAAATATTGCCACTGAGCAATCTAGCAAGATGGCGATTGAGCGCTCCAACTGCGGGTGAAATTGACATATCGTTATCGTTCAGAATCACCACTAAAGGAAGATCGTCGTATACGCCAGCATTATTCATCGCCTCAAATGCCATACCACCCGTCATAGCGCTATCACCAATGACTGCAACTGCAACATGTTTCTCACCTTTAGTTTGAAAGGCGCGGGCCATTCCCATTGCTGCCGAAATACTAGTTGATGAGTGACCAGTTCCAAAAGCATCGTATTGACTTTCTGATCGACGTGGAAAGCCAGACAAGCCATCGAACTGACGTAAGGTGCTCATGCGCTCACGACGCCCAGTCAATATCTTGTGAGGGTAGCTTTGATGACCAACATCCCACACTACGCGATCATGCGGTGTATCAAACACATAATGCAATGCAATTGATAACTCTACCGTACCCAAATTAGAGGAAAGATGCCCACCGGTCTTTGATACTGAATCCAATACAAATTGGCGCAATTCGTCCGCGAGAGCAGACAACTGCTCGCGAGGAAGCTTCTTTAAATCGTCAGGAGAGTCAATAGATTCTAAAGTCATCAAATTATCGTTAATATTATTTGCCTCTATTAACCACCAATAGAGCCAAATCCTGGAGAGCTTGTGCTTTAGCACCAAAACCCTCTAAGCTAGCGATTGCCTTTTCTTGCAAATCTTTGGCTGCTTTCATGGCATAGTCTAAACCCATCAAGGTGACATAGGTCGGCTTGTCGTTTGCAGCGTCTTTTCCTGCTGTTTTACCTAGGGTTTGGCTGTCTACGGTGGCATCTAAGACATCATCAACGATTTGAAATGCCAAACCTAGCGCTTCTGAATACTGCCTCAGTTGTAGCAATTGACCGGCATTAAGTTGGGCGATCATTCCACCTAAGGCAACCGAGCATGAGAGCAAAGCACCTGTTTTCATAGCATGCATTTGCTTGAGGCCTGCGAGATCCAGTTTCTTGCCAATACTTTCTAAATCAATCGCTTGCCCTCCAGCCATTCCACGCGATCCTGATGCATTAGCCAGAGCAGCAATCATCGCCAACCGAATATGTGCATCACACTGCGCATGTGACAGTACTTCAAAAGCGCGGGTTTGTAGAGCATCGCCTACTAATAAAGCAGTCGCCTCATCAAATGCCTTATGTACTGTTGGTCGACCACGACGTAAATCATCATTGTCCATGCAAGGCAAATCGTCATGAACCAATGAGTACGCATGAATGCATTCAATTGCGACAGCAGCTGAATCTAGGGCTTCTTGATTAACATCCTCACCCAGTTCGCCCGCCGCGTAAACCAATAAAGGACGAATACGTTTACCACCTCCTTGAGCGGCATAACGCATTGCCTCATGAAGGCGCTTTGGATTGGCATTGATAGGATCTAGCAAAGACTCTAAGGCCGACTCTGTTCGCTCCGCATGGATTCGGGTCCAGTTATCAAAAGAAGTGTGGTGGTTCATGAAGCTCGAGTTTCAGATGGAGTATGAGATAACTTAAGCTTCAAATACACGCACTTGTTGCTCAACTTGAGCAAGCACGCCCTGACAATGTTTCAGAAGAGCTGCGCCACGCTGATAAGCCAAAAGTGTTTCCTCAAGTGAAAATTTGCCTGATTCCATATCAGAAATCAGCTTTTCTAACTCCTTTACAGCCTGCTCATAACGCAAGTTGGGATCAATTTGCACTTCAAGATCGGGTTTCTGACCCTCAGATTTCTTCGCTGGCATTGATTTATGTCCCTTAAATTTCTTAAAGATATTGCCCTACATATTAAAGCGAGATGGGGGTCAGATGGGTATAATCCTTTCCTTCCTTTCCAATATCGATCCGTCGATGGTTGGATTGGTTATTCCGCTTAGCTTCGGCTGACGTTTTCGGGGGTGGGGAGAATGACTAATCTGGCTACCGCGCAGCAACTTGCGCCGTCCAAACTACAACTGCCGGTTTCGGCCTATTTTGACGTTGATTTATATCAGCGTGAAATCGATCTGCTTTTCAAGCAGGGTCCTGGCTATGTTGGCCACGAACTCATGGTGCCCGAAATTGGCTCTTATCAAACTCTGACCTCAGAAAATGAAGGTCGTATCCTCGTGCGCAATCAACAAGGTGTCGAACTGCTTTCCAATGTGTGTCGTCATCGTCAAGCTTTAATGCTTAATGGCCGAGGTAAAGCAGAGAACATCGTCTGCCCTCTACATCGCTGGACCTATGATTTCAATGGCGAACTCTTAGGGGCTCCTCATTTTGAAGATAAGCCTTGCCTAAATCTCGGTAAATCCCCTCTGCAAAATTGGCAAGGTCTCTTATTTGAAGGTCCTCGAGATGTACGAGCCGATCTAGCAAAGCTCGGTGTTGCCAATGATCTCCAATTTGAAGGCTATGTTCTTGACCACGTTGAAGTACATGAATGCAACTACAACTGGAAAACCTTCATCGAGGTTTATCTTGAGGACTACCATGTAGTTCCATTTCATCCAGGCTTAGGGAAATTTGTCTCCTGTGAAGATCTTCGCTGGGAATTTGGTGATTGGCATAGCGTCCAAACTGTCGGCATTCACAAAAATCTGGAAAAGCCTGGATCCGCTGTTTATCAAAAATGGCATGAGGCAGTCTTGCGTCACCACCATGGTAAGCCCCCACGTCATGGTGCTATCTGGCTAACCTACTACCCCAATGTCATGGTTGAGTGGTATCCAGGCGTACTGTGCGTGTCAACCTTACACCCACTAGGCCCTCATAAAACCCGCAATATTGTGGAGTTTTACTATCCCGAAGAAATTGCTCTTTTCGAGCGTGAATTTGTTGAGGCAGAGCGTGCGGCCTACATGGAAACCTGCATCGAAGATGATGAAATTGCAGAACGTATGGATGCAGGACGCGCTGCCTTGTTAGCCCGTGGTGAAAATGAGGTTGGTCCATATCAAAGCCCCATGGAAGATGGTATGCAGCACTTTCACGAATGGTACCGTCGTGCAATGAATTATCAAGGTGCATAATCAGTTTCATATCCCACAAATAGGAAGCCCTCATGACTCCTCTCATTACTGCAAATCAGTTAGAAGAAATCATTAATAGTGGCGAAGATGTTTTACTTTGTGATTGTCGCTTTGATTTAGTTGATCATCATATGGGTAGGAAAGCCTATGAGGAAGGTCACATTCCTGGCGCTATTTATGTAGATCTAGATCGTGATCTCTCAGGAGAAAAGACTGGAAAGAATGGTCGCCACCCTATGCCCTCACCAGAAGCTTGGGCCCGCACCAAAACACGCCTGGGGATCGATCCAAAAACATTGGTAGTGGCATATGACAATCATGGCTCGGTTTATGCCAGCCGCTTGTGGTGGATGCTAAAAGCAACTGGTCACGCCAATGTCAGAGTACTTGATGGCGGACTGGATGCGTGGAATGGTCCGATCGGCACAGTACCTCGCCCACCTACTCCCACTGCCACTCCAGTACCGACGATGCCATACGTCGGCTTAGTCTTAGTCGATGAGTTAGTAAGTAATTTACAAACCAAAAATAGCCTCGTGATTGATGCTCGTACAGCTGATCGCTTCCGTGGTGAAAATGAAACCTTGGATCCAATAGGTGGGCACATACCCGATGCGATCAATTATTGCTTCCGCAATAACCTATCCTCAAAAACATTTAAATCACCCGAGCAACTTTATAAAGATTTTGTTGAGCTCCTAGGCACAAAAAAAACATCTGAAATAATTCATCAATGTGGATCTGGGGTGAGCGCCTGCCATAACATATTGGCGATGGAACTTGCTGGCTTGAAAGGCTCAAAACTCTATGCTGGCAGTTGGAGTGAGTGGTGCGCTGATCCAAGCAGGCCTGTTGCCCTCTAATGCATTAGCGAGAGCAAAATCACAAAGCCAACACCACAGGCAATCAAAATCGTTTGACGCAGCGACTCTGCCCAATGAGGGCGTCGATGCATTTGTGGAATCAAATCACTCACTGCAATGTAAATGAAACTACTGGAAGCAATCACCAACAAGTAGGGCATGGCAGCATGAGCGCTCTCTAAAAAGAAATAAGCCAATACGCCCCCCACTACTGCTGATAATCCACAAATTAAGTTGTACAACAAAGCGCGCGTACGTGTGAAGCCCGCATTGAGTAAAACAATAAAATCCCCAATCTCTTGTGGGATTTCATGGGCAATGATGGCAATTGCTGTGAAGATACCCAATTGGTAATCAGCCATAAATGCTGCAGCAATCAAAACCCCATCGACAAAATTATGCAGACTATCACCGACAAGAATCATCCAGCCGCTTCGACCTGCCACCTCTGCATCGTGACCATGATGATGACCATGCCCATCTCCTTCATGGTGGTGGCTATGTCTTAGTAAAGCAATTTTTTCAAGCAGGAAAAAACCGAGTAGCCCCGCAAGCAAAGTAGCGAACAAGAGCTGAGCATTTACCCCCTCCATAGTGAAAGCCTCGGGAAGTGAATGCAGTAAAGCGGTGGCCAGCAAAATGCCGACGGACACGCTAACCATGTTGTGCACCATCTTCGACAGAAAAGCCAGGGAAAAACTAGCAGCTACCAGAACGCTAGTAATCCCTGCTAATGCTGTGACCAACAAAATGCTTTGCAAAACTGACATTAGAGTTACGCCACTCCGTTTTGTTTAAACCAGGCAATGCACTTTTCCCAACCATCTTTTGCGGGACCTTCACGATAGAGTGCGCGATAGTCAGCATGAAAACCATGAGGTGCATCAGGATAAACTTCAAAACGAGAGGCTTTTGCAGCAGGATTTTTAGGTGCGGCCTTAGCAAGTTCTTGACGCATTTGCTCAACCGTTTCCAATGAGATTCCCGCATCTGCACCACCATATAAGCCTAAAACAGGGGCTTTGAGTTCAGCCGCGATATCAACAGGATGCTTAGGATTACCTTCTGTCTTTTCACCAACCAAGCGGCCATACCAAGCTACTCCAGCCTTTACCTGAGGAAGTGTTGCAGATAACCACGTAATACGTCCGCCCCAACAAAATCCAGTCACACCAACCTTTTTCACATCGCCACCATTTTTTCCAGCCCATACTAATGCTGCCTGAATGTCATTTAGTACTTGAGAGTCTGGTGTCTTTGCAACAATATTGCTCATGATGTCAGCAGTAGTGCCATAAATATTGGGATCACCCGCACGAATAAAAAACTCAGGGGCAATAGCCAAGTAACCCAACTTCGCAAAGCGTCGTGTGACATCTGCGATGTACTCATGTACGCCAAAGATTTCACTGGCCACAATCACAATCGGTAATTTACCTTTTGCATTCTCTGGACGAGAAACATATGATGGCATCTGAAAAGTGCCAACCGGAATCATCTGCTCGCCAGCTTTAATTCCCTTAAAGTCTGTTTCAATCGCGGCAGCCAATACCGGCTCTGAAGCAGCAACAAATCCGATACCAATCGATGTAGCAGTTACTGCTGATGCCTTCATAAAACCTCTTCTATTGCTTACTTGTGCTTTTGAGGCTTGATCTTTTTTTTGCGTCATTCATCATCTCCTTGTTAGTGGGCTTCTTCCCAATTATCACCAATCCCAATACCAACTACTAAAGGCACCTTTAATTCAGCCACCTTACACATTAAATCAGGTAATTTTTCCTGTAAAAGCCCCAATTCATCTAAGGGTACGTCAAATACCAATTCATCGTGAACCTGCAACAACATGCGAGTTTTCAACTGCTCTTTCTCCAGCCAATCTTCCACTGCAACCATGGCAAGCTTGATCAAATCAGCCGCAGTCCCCTGCATTGGCGCATTAATCGCAGCTCTTTCAGCACCCTGTCGACGCGGGCCATTAGAGCCCTTAATCTCCGGCAACCATAATCTTCTGCCGAAAACAGTCTCAACATAGCCATTTTCTCTAGCCTCTTGACGAGTACGCTCCATGTATTGCGCAACCCCTGGATAACGATCAAAGTATTTCGCAATATAGTTTTGCGCTGCTGAGCGCTCAATACCCAGATTACCAGCCAAGCCAAAAGCACTCATACCGTAGATCAAGCCAAAATTAATGACTTTGGCGTAGCGGCGCTGCTCTGAATTTACGCTTTCAAGCGGTACCCCAAAAATCTCTGCAGCAGTTGCTTGGTGCACGTCTTTACCAGCAGCAAAGGCAGCCAGCAAATTTTCATCCTCAGCGATGTGCGCCATGATACGTAATTCAATTTGAGAATAGTCAGCTGACAATAACTTACAACCTTGTGCCGGAATAAATGCCTCCCGAATACGACGACCCTCTTCGGTGCGTACAGGTATATTTTGTAAATTGGGATCACTAGATGCCAGACGTCCTGTCACTGCTGTTGCTTGAGAAAAACTCGTGTGTACACGCCCTGTCTTTGGATCAGCCATACGAGGCAACTTCTCAATATAAGTCGACATCAATTTAGCGAGACTACGATAATCCAAAATGCGCGCAGGTAATGGGTAATCTTCCGCCAGTTTTTGCAACACTTCTTCATCGGTTGATGGCGCACCAGATGGCGTCTTCTTGATGATTGGCAACTCTAACTGACCAAATAAAATTTCTGCAATCTGCTTGGGCGATTGAATATTAAAAGGTTGGCCAGCAAGTTGATGGATTTCACTCTCTAGCACTAACAAACGCTTACCTACCTCTTGGCCCTGCTTAGACAATAATGCGGAATCAATACGAATACCATTACGTTCCATGATGCCCAGTACTCGCATAGCTGGCATCTCAATATGCTCGAACACATAGAGTAAGCCAGGGCTTGCCTGAATTTGGGGCCAGAGCGCTAAATGTAAACGCAAGGTAATGTCAGCATCTTCTGCGGCGTAATCAGTCGCAGTCTTTAAATCAACCTGATCAAATCCGATTTGATGCACCCCTTTGCCGCAGACCTCTTCATACCGAATGGTTTTCATGCCAAGGTGGCGCTCAGCAAGACTATCCATATTGTGTGGCATATGTGACTCCAGCACATAGGACTCGAGCAAAGTGTCAAACTCGACTCCTTGAACAGTAATGTCATAGTTCGCAAAAATATGAATGTCGTACTTCAGATTTTGTCCAACTTTTAAATGCGTCTTACTCTCAAGCCACGGCTTTAACTTACTCAACACGAACTCTCGATCAAGTTGGGTTTCGCCAGTTCTATGTGAAACCGGAATGTAGCAAGCCTCTCCCGGAGTGATCGATAAGGAAATGCCGACCAACTCTGCAGCAAGCGCATCAAGACTGGTCGTTTCTGTATCGACGGCTGTTAACGAGGCACCTTCTATCTTCTTAATCCAACGATCCAGTGCAGCCTCATCAACAACACATTCATAGTGCTTAGCAATGGCAGTTTGTAGGTCTGTTGTCTCTTGCGATAGAGCTGTAGTTGCTGAAGTAGCGGTGGGGCCAAATTGGTTACCTTGCTTTTTTTTATTTGATGTAGATACATCATCCACATTATTTTGAATAGGGCTACCGGCTAAATCCAAGTGCTCTGATATCGCCTCAAGGCCAGCATCACCTAACTGCTTTTCTACATCGCGTAACCACGTTTTGAAAGCATAGCGCTCGAATAGCTCTCTGAGCAGTGGGGCATCTTCTGCTTTGGCATGAAGATCATCTAAACCCGGGAGATGGGGAGACAGATCACAATCTGTTTTGACGGTAATCAGTTGTCGCGCTTGCGGTAACCATTGCAGACTATTGCGGAGATTTTCTCCGACTACTCCCTTAATCTGATCCGCATGAGCCATCAAATTATCTAAATCACCAAATTCTGCTAACCACTTATTTGCAGTTTTAGGGCCAGCTTTCGGTACACCTGGCACGTTGTCAACGGTATCGCCAATAATGGATAAGTAGTCGACGATCCTTTCTGGGGGCACCCCAAATTTAGTGATGACCCCCTCAATATCAAGCTTTTCATTGGTCATCGTATTAATCAAGGTCACCGAAGAATTGACCAATTGAGCCAAATCTTTATCCCCGGTAGAAATAATGGTCTCCCAGCCAGCTTGGCTTGCCTGACAAGCCAAAGTGCCAATAACGTCATCTGCCTCAACCCCAGAAACCATCAATACTGGCCAACCCAAAGCCTGCACCATGGCATGAATAGGCTCGATCTGCTTTACCAAGTCTTCAGGCATCGGAGATCGGTGAGCCTTGTACTCTGGGTACATCTCATCCCGGAAGGTCTTTCCTTTGGCATCAAAAACACAGGCAATATGATCGGCCTCAATCTCAGATCTAGCCCGGCGCATCATATTGACCATCCCATAAATAGCCCCAGTGGGCTCCCCTGCCCCATTTCTCAGGTCAGGCATGGCATGAAAGGCGCGATATAGGTAGCTAGAGCCGTCTACTAACAAGAGTCTATGTTTAGTCATACTGCAATCGTACAATCTAGTTGCTAACTACCTACTGATTGGGTTTTAAATGTCCCTGAAATTGGGTCAAAAAAGGTGAAAAATGATGCATGTTCTATCAAACTTAATACACTCAAACATGAGCCATACCCTTGTTCTTACAAGCTTTTTTATAACTTTTACTGTTTATGGGCTCTCTTTTGCCCAAGCGCAAAGCAATAGTCAGGCCCTCAGCCCTTCCGAGTTACAGCAAATCAATAATCAACCGCTTTCACCTCCGGTCAGTGCCTCACAAAGCACCAATGCTCCAGAGGGTCGCAAACCTAGCTTCCAACATAAAGAAGCGACTGGCACTGAAATTACTGAATACAAAGATGCCAACGCTCCAACACAAGTTGATGTGAAAACACGCTTCACCAGTTATGAAATGGCGCCGCCTGCGACTGTGATGCCAGGGGTACCCAAAGAAACAGATTTAATTAGCGTTCCCAGCATTAAAGTGCCTTTTTAAGACACATCAGCAATCAATAACTCTATTTCTGTTGAATTAGCTATGGCCGTCTTCACACCTATTGAGTTAGTCGACATCGAAAACTGGATCTCAAATGATTTTGAGATTGGTCAAGCAGTGGCTATCAAAGGCATTCATGGTGGTATTGAGAACTCCAACTTTTTTTTAGATACAAAGAAAGATGGTAGTACCCATCAATACGTTTTAACCATCTTTGAAAGACTTTCTGCGCAGCAATTACCGTATTACCTAGAGCTCATGCGTCACCTAGCGAATAAAGGCATTCCCGTTCCCAAGCCTATAGAAAATAAAGCCGGTGATATTCTTTTTTCACTCAAAGGAAAGCCAGCTGCAATTGTTAGTAAGCTACCGGGCTTATCCAGACTGGAGCCTCAAGCAAATCACTGTGCTCTAGTAGGTCAGATGCTAGCTAAGATGCATCTGAGTGGAACTGACTTTAAACTCACTCAGGTTAATCTTCGTAGCCTTGCCTGGTGGCAAGAAACCACTCCAAAAGTACTACCTCACCTCAATGAAGTCCAAGCGAAATTACTGACAAGCGAACTTGCTACGCAGGAAAAATTCTTTTTATCTAATGAATACAGCGCTCTTCCTCAAGGCGCGAGTCATTGCGACCTATTTAGGGATAACGTTCTGTTTGACCCGCAAGATGCAAGCGATCATTCAAAAGATCAACTTGGCGGTTTCTTCGACTTCTATTTTGCTGGCACTGATAAGTGGCTCTTTGATTTAGCAGTGACAGCCAATGATTGGTGTCTGACTGAAAATAAAAAAGATTTAGACCCAATTCGCTTAAAAGCCCTAATGGACGCCTATCAAAGTATTCGACCCCTAACAGAGGAAGAGCAAAGCAGTTGGCGGTTGATGCTCAGAGCAGCCGCATTACGTTTTTGGATTTCACGTTTGTGGGACTTCTACCTCCCAAGAGATGCACAAATGCTAACGCCGCATGATCCCCGTCATTTTGAAAACATTCTTTTAAGTCGTAAGGCAATATGAAACTCAATACCGTCGCCCCTAAAGATGGCTACACCTGGATTCGCCAAGGCATCTGGTTATTCAAACAAAACCCTTTGGGCTTTTTAATGCTCGTATTTTTATATGTCTTTCTGGCTCAGTTGGCAGTGCTCATCCCCGTCATTGGGGTTTTTGCTGTTCTATTGCTGACACCCTCTCTATCAGTTGGATTTATGACAGCGTGTCGTCAAGCCATTCAAAAAGAGCGGATCCGCCCAACAGTCTATTTGGTTGCCTTGCAAGGAACACCGTTGGTACGAAAGCGAATTCTGCAGCTTGGTACCGTCTACGCGGCGCTCATTCTATCTCTGAGTTTCATTCTTAGTATGTTGGTAGATTTCGAAGTTCTTCTACCCCTAATGACAGGTGATAAGCCGATTACACCTGAAATAATCAATCAAATCTATTTGATTCTGTTTTATGGCGGCTTATTGTATGTACCAGTAGCGATGTTGATGTGGTTCTCACCAGTCCTGGTTGCGTGGACGGGTATGTCTGTAGGTCAGGCGCTTTTCTCTAGTGCAATTACTTGCTGGACTAATAAGGGGGCATTTCTGTTTTACATCATCATATGGGGGGCCATTCTCGTAGCCATCCCACTAACCATTGGTTTAATCCTAGATGCCGTGAATTTAGGGCAAGCCGCCTCTTTCATCATTGCGCCACTTTCGATGGCTGGGCTTACAGTAATGCACTGCTCTTTCTTTGCCACTTGGAAGGCGTGTTTCGCTGAAAAGGAAGCAGCAACGTTAAATGATTAATCAATCGCCGCTAGCTTGGCGATACTAAGCTGCAACCACTTGACACCGTGGCGCTTAAAACTCACCTGTGCACGGGCATCTGCATCATTACCCTCTAAACCGGTCACCCGCCCCTCGCCAAACTTGGTATGAAAAACATTTTGCCCAATCTTAAATGGGTAATTGCCACGTGGGGGTGATGCCATTCTAGAGACCGCCGAAGAAGCGGAGCCAATACGACCAATTTGCTTGGCTGGTCGACGCTCACTTCCAGAGTCAAAAAAATCATTTGTCTCAGAATCGCGTTGACGGGTGTAACCGTCTTGCCATGTCGAGCCAGTACGACCTGCATTGCCATAACTCGTAGTGCCACCCCAACGAGCATCCTTTGCTTTCGGAGTTAACCACTTTAGCGAATCGGATGGTAACTCTTCTAAAAAACGAGACGGCATGTTGTAACGCACTTGGCCATGCAACATTCTGGATTGGGTATGCGAAAGATAGAGGCGCTCTTTGGCGCGCGTAATCGCCACGTACATTAAGCGACGCTCCTCTTCTAAACCATTTTGCTCATTGACACTATTTTCATGAGGAAACAAACCTTCCTCTAATCCAGTGATAAATACGGAAGTAAATTCCAACCCCTTAGCAGAGTGCACTGTCATCAACTGCACAGCATCTTGACCAGCTTGCGCCTGATTATCGCCAGCCTCTAAAGAAGCATGAGAGAGGAAAGCAGCTAGCGGTGAAACCTCCACAACGCCCGGTGCATTTTCACCCGGCAACATCGCTGCAGCAGCATCTTGGCCATAACCCTCTTCTGCAATAAATGCAGTAGCAGCATTAATGAGCTCTTGTAAGTTCTCAACGCGATCTTGACCTTCGCGTTCTGAAAGGTAATGCTGAATTAAGCCACTATGCTGGATTACAAACTCTACGGTCTCAGGCAAAGTGTTGTGCCGTGTGGCTTCCCGCATATGATCAACCAAACGCACAAAGCCACCCAAGGAGGCACCTGCTTTGCCATCTAAGGTAGATGCCGCTAAATATAAAGAACTATTTTGCGCACGAGCAGCATCTTGCACTGCTTCAATAGACCTTGCGCCAATTCCACGAGTTGGAAAATTGACCACCCGTGAAAAAGAAGTATCGTCATTGGGATTTTCTAGAAGACGTAAATAAGCCAGGGCATGCTTAATCTCAGCACGCTCGAAGAATCGCAAACCACCATAAACTCGATACGGAATTCCAGCAGAAAATAATGCATGCTCGATGATCCGTGACTGTGCATTACTTCTGTAAAGCAGGGCGATTTCAGTACGCTTAATACCGCTATTAACTAAAGCTTTAATTTCATCAACCAGCCAAGCAGCTTCGGCGTGATCACTCGGTGCATCGTAAATACGTACCGGCTCACCATGACCAGCATCCGTGCGCAGGTTCTTACCCAAACGATCTGAGTTATTCGCTATTAAGAAATTAGCCGTATCGAGAATATGTCCATGCGAGCGATAATTTTGCTCAAGCTTGACCATGATTGGGTGATATTGCTTTTCGTATAAGCGCATATTTTCTACATCAGCACCTCGAAAAGCATAAATGCTTTGATCATCATCACCCACGGCAAATACCGCACTTTTACCTGCGCCACTGACATTGACGCGACTGGACTCATGACCAGAAAGTAGCTTGAGCCATGCATATTGCAAAGCATTGGTATCTTGGAACTCATCAATTAAGATGTGGCGGAAGCGTTCTTGATAATGTGTACGAATCGCTTCGTTATGCTTCAGTAATTCGTAACTACGTAATAAAAGCTCAGCAAAATCAACAACACCTTCGCGCTGACACTGCTCATCGTATGCCTCATATAACTGCGCCATCTTTGCTTGAAAATCATCACCCACGGATAACTCTCTTGCGCGCTGACCACGTTCTTTAGCATGCGCGATGAAATATTGCAGCTGTTTTGGAGGATATTTCTCATCATCGACCTTTAAACCCTTTAAAAGGCGCTTAATGGCAGATAACTGATCCTGAGTATCGAGAATCTGAAAAGTGGATGGTAGGCCTGCCTCTTTGTGGTGAGCGCGTAATAAGCGGTTACAAAGGCCATGAAAGGTACCAATCCACATACCCCTGGTATTGATGGGCAGCATTGCACTCAAGCGCAACATCATCTCTTTAGCCGCCTTATTGGTAAAGGTAACAGCCAAAACCCCAATGGGGGAAACTTGCCCCGTTTGGATGAGCCAGGCTATACGGGTCGTGAGGACGCGGGTCTTACCACTTCCAGCGCCAGCCAGAATAAGGGCTGACTGAGCCTGACCGTTTTGATTAACAGGCGGGAGGGTCACTGCCTCGCGTTGTTCTGGATTAAGGTTTGCGAGCAAGTCTGAGTACATCAGCCCAATTATAATTTGCCTCTTATGCCAAATGCTTCGAATACCCCTAATTCAACAAACCCTCCATTAGCCAGTTCAGTAGACGAACTAGCTAAATCCTATGAACCAGCCCCGATTGAAGCTTATTGGGGTCCAGAATGGGAGCGTAGAGGTATTGCCGATGCCACCCTTGAAGAGGGTCAGCCAGATTTCTCGATTCAGCTTCCCCCACCAAATGTGACGGGCACATTACACATGGGTCATGCCTTTAACCAAACCATCATGGATGGCTTGGTGCGTCACGCGCGTATGCTTGGTAAAAATACTTTATGGGTACCTGGCACTGATCATGCAGGTATTGCAACTCAGATCGTTGTTGAGCGTCAACTCGATGCCCAGAAAATTTCACGTCATGACTTAGGTCGCGAGAAATTTCTGGAAAAAGTCTGGGAGTGGAAAGAAACGTCGGGCAATACCATCACCCGTCAGATTCGTCGCCTTGGGGCTTCGATTGATTGGGGTAAAGAGTATTTCACGATGGATAGCAAAATGTCCAAAGCAGTAGTCGAGGTTTTTGTTCGTCTTCATGAGCAAGGACTCATTTATCGAGGCAAACGCTTGGTGAACTGGGACCCAGTTCTAGGTACCGCTGTTTCCGATCTAGAAGTAGTGAGCGAAGAAGAGGATGGCTCTATGTGGCACATCCGCTACCCTCTAGCCGATGGCACTGGCCACCTGACTGTTGCAACAACTCGCCCTGAAACTTTATTGGGTGACGTTGCAGTAATGGTCAACCCAGAGGACGAGCGCTACAAACATCTGATTGGTAAGTCAGTACACCTTCCATTGTGCAATCGTGAGATTCCAATCATTGCGGATGACTATGTTGATCAAGCCTTTGGTACTGGCGTAGTAAAAGTTACGCCAGCCCATGATTTCAATGACTATGCTGTTGGCCAGCGTCATCAACTCCCCCTGATTAATGTACTGACTCTTGATGCCAAAATTAATGAAAATGCACCTCTTGCCTATCAAGGCTTAGAGCGCTTTGCAGCGCGTAAACAAATTGTTGCTGATTTAGATACTGCAGGACTTTTAGAAAAGGTTCAGCCACATAAATTGATGGTGCCTCGCGGTGATCGTACGCAAACCATTATTGAGCCAATGCTCACTGATCAGTGGTTTGTAGCCATGTCCAAACCAAGCCCAGATAATCAATATCAACCCGGCTCATCTATCGCTGGAGCCGCTTTAGATGCGGTCACTAAAGGCGATATCAAACTAGTTCCAGAAAACTGGATTAATACCTATACCCAATGGCTGGAGAATATTCAGGATTGGTGTATCTCTCGTCAACTGTGGTGGGGCCATCAAATCCCTGCTTGGTATAGCGATGATGGACAAATATTTGTTGCACGTTCCGAAGAAGAGGCAAAAGTAAAAGCAGCTTTAGCTGGTTACAACGGCACACTCAATCGCGATCCTGATGTTTTGGATACCTGGTTTAGTTCTGCATTAGTACCTTTTAGCTCTTTAGGCTGGCCAGAACAAACCCCTGCCCTTAAGCACTTTTTACCATCATCTGTATTGGTAACTGGATTTGACATCATCTTCTTCTGGGTGGCACGAATGGTCATGATGACTTGCCACTTCACTGGTAAGGTGCCGTTTAATACCGTTTATGTTCATGGCTTAGTGCGTGATGCTGAAGGTCAAAAGATGAGTAAGTCCAAAGGCAATACTTTGGATCCGATTGATTTGATTGATGGCATCAAGATTGAAGATTTAGTTGGCAAGCGCACTACTGGCCTAATGAATCCTAAGCAAGCAGAAAGCATCAGCAAAAAGACGAAGAAGGAATTCCCAGAGGGTATTCCTGCTTTTGGAACAGATGCCCTGCGCTTTACCTTCGCCTCACTGGCTTCATTAGGTCGCAATATTAATTTTGATCAGAAGCGTTGCGAGGGGTACCGTAACTTCTGCAACAAACTGTGGAATGCCACACGCTTCGTGTTGATGAATTGCCCTGGCAATCATGAAGACAATGGTTTTGCACCTTGCGATAATCAATGTGGCCCTGAAGGTGATCTAGATTTTTCCCCCGCAGATAGATGGATTGTTTCCCAACTACAAAGAACCGAAGCAGATGTCGCTAAAGGCTTTCAAAATTATCGTTTCGATAACATTGCTAGTAGCATTTATCAGTTCGTATGGGATGAATACTGCGATTGGTACTTAGAGTTGGCAAAGGTACAACTGCAAACTGGTACTCCAGCGCAACAACGCGCTACCCGCCGCACTCTCTTGCGTGTTTTGGAAACTATTTTGCGCATGGCCCATCCGTTGATTCCATTTATCACTGAGACGCTATGGCAAACAGTAGGCCCCAAGGTTGGCAAGGAGCTAGCAAAACAAACTAAACAAACAATTGCTTTGCAACCTTACCCAATTGCTGAACCAGGAAAGATTGATGAACTAAGTGAAGCATGGGTAGCGCAAATTAAAGAAATCGTTGATGCCTGCCGCAATCTTCGCGGAGAGATGCAAGTCTCACCTGCACTTAAGGTACCTTTGTGGATTAGTGGTCCTCAGGATTTCTTAAAGAAGGCAAGCCCTTATCTCACTGCACTGGCAAAACTTTCCGAAGTCAAAATTTACGATGATGAATCCGCATTAGAGAAAGATGCTCCTGGTGCGCCTATGGCCTTAATTGGCGATATGAAGTTATTGCTCAAAATTGAAGTTGATGTTGCAGCCGAAAGAATTCGCTTAAGCAAGGAAATTGAACGCCTTGGCAATGAAATCACAAAAGCACGCAGTAAGCTGGGTAATGAAAGCTTTGTGGCTCGCGCGCCCGAAGAGGTTGTTGCCCAGGAAAAACAACGCCTTGCAGGGTTTGAACAGAACTATGAGAAGCTTGTTGCACAATTAGAGCGCTTGAAATAAATAGTAAATCGATTACATAGATTGGAATTGTTATGCCCTTAAGCACTAAAGCCGTCACCAAAGCCGTATTTCCTGTTGCGGGACTAGGTACGCGTTTTTTGCCAGCCACCAAAGCAAGTCCCAAGGAAATGCTTAATGTGGTGGATAAGCCCTTGATTCAATATGCTGTTGAAGAGGCTATTGCCGCTGGCATTACTGAAATGATTTTTGTGACTGGACGCAGCAAGCGTGCCATCGAGGATCACTTTGATAAAGCTTATGAATTGGAAGCCGAACTCGAAGCCAAGAATAAGCAAGCACTACTTGAAATTGTTCGTAGCGTAAAGCCAAGTCACGTCGATTGCGTCTATGTTAGACAACCTGAGGCACTGGGCTTGGGTCATGCTGTTTTGTGCGCTGAAAAATTAGTGCGAGACGAACCTTTTGCAATCATCTTGGCTGATGACTTGTTAGATGGCCAACCACCTGTGCTCAAGCAAATGTTGCAAGTTTTTGATTCGCAAAATGGCTCTGTATTAGCGGTCGAAAAAATTGACCCCGCCAAAAGTAGCTCTTACGGTATTGTGGACGGCCTTGAAGTTGCCAAAGGGATTTATCGCCTCAAAGGAATTGTAGAGAAGCCGCAGCCCCAAGATGCCCCCTCCAATCTCGCTGTAGTGGGTCGTTATGTACTATCCTCAGACATCTTTAATCACATTCGTAATCTCAAGCCTGGTGCAGGCGGAGAAATTCAGCTGACGGATGCCATTGCATCTTTACTCAAGAGTGAAGCAGTCTTTGCCTATGAGTATGATGGTGTGCGCTACGACTGCGGCAGTAAATTAGGTTATCTCAAAGCCTCAGTAGAATTTGCGCTACGTCACCCCGAGGTCAATACTGAATTTGCGGCCTATCTCAAAAGTCGTTCATTGACCTAAGTTCTTTGATGGTGTCATCAGTAAAAAAGGCAGAAAAATCTTTCTGCCTTTTTTCAATCTAGCGCCAATGTTTTACTATCTTGCGCTATCTTCTTTTCAGAAAAAAAACTAAGGTATCGCCTTCGGTTGTAGCAGAGAGAAGTTCATTACCAGTCTGCTTAGCAAATGCTGGAAAGTCATGCTTAGCTCCAGCATCGGTCGCTTTTACTTTCAGAACCTGACCGGATTGCATAGTCGCCAAAGCTTTTTTAGTACGCAAAATCGGTAAGGGGCAGTTCATGCCAATAGCATCAACCTCAAGATTAAATTCAATAAGATTACTCATTTAGATGCCACCCAATCTTTAACACCTGCTAAAGCTGCGCCAAGCTTACTAGGATCAGTACCGCCAGCCATCGCCATCTCTGGCTTCCCGCCACCCTTGCCGCCAACTTGTTGGGCAACAAAGTTCACCAGGTCGCCCGCTTTTACTTTTGCAATGGAATCTGCAGTAACACCAGCAATCAAACTGACCTTATCACCCTGTACTGAAGCCAGTACGATAGCAGCAGTTTTTAGCTTAGCTTTCAAGGCATCCATAGTCTCGCGCAATACTTGTCCATCAGCACCATCCAAACGTGCAGCTAAAACTTTCATACCGTTAACATCAATCGCTTGGGTAGCTAACTCATCACCTTGGCTTGCGGCGAGTTTGGAATTCACTTTATCTAACTCACGCTCTGCCTGACGCAAGCTTTCTTGTAACTGAGTAACACGAGTCACTAAATCACCTGGGTGAGTTTTTAAAATCGTAGCCGCTTCATTGATTTTGTCTTCTAGGCCCTGTAAGAAATGAAGTGCATTCTTACCAGTCACTGCTTCAACCCGACGAATACCCGCTGCTACACCACCTTCTGACACAATCTTTAAGCTACCAATGTCTCCCGTGCGCACTACATGGGTGCCACCGCACAATTCTTTAGAAGTGCCAATCTCCAACACGCGTACTTCATCACCATACTTTTCACCGAATAACATCATGGCACCTGTCTTTTGAGCATCATCCAAAGACATCACTTTTCCAGATGTTGCTGTGTTGGCAAGGATCTCAGCATTCACAATATCTTCAATACGACGAATCTGCTCTGCAGTAACCGGTGCGTTATGGGTAAAGTCAAAACGGGTTTTGCTGGCATCAACCAAAGAACCCTTCTGCGAAACATGTTCACCTAAAACTTCACGCAATGCTTTATGCAAAATATGGGTTGCGCTGTGATTGCGCATCGTTTCCATTCTTTGCTGAATATCTACCATGGCATTGATTGCATCCCCAACCTTGAGTTCGCCCTCTAACACTTCGCCCTGATGTCCAAAAACATCCGCCTGAATCTTGAAGGTATCCTCAACAGCAAAACGTACTGACTCATTACGCAACTCTCCTTGATCACCCACTTGACCACCAGACTCAGCATAAAACGGTGTGTTGTCGAGCACAATCACGGCAGCATCACCCGCTTGCACGGACTGAACTGCCGAGCCATCGACATATAAGGCAGTCACTTTGGCACCCTCATGCTTTAAGGTGTCATATCCATGAAACTGGGTTGGCTTGCCTGAATACTCCAAGCCTTGTGCAACCTTAAACTTGCCAGCTGCTCTAGCTTGATCACGCTGCCCTTGCATTGCCAGCTCAAAACCTGCTGCATCAACCGTGACATTTCTCTCACGACAAACGTCAGCAGTCAGATCCAATGGGAAACCAAAGGTATCGTGCAAACGGAAAGCAGTTTGCCCATCAACAGTCTGAGCACCGCCTGCCAGTGCCCCCTCCAAGATTTCCATCCCATTAGCAATTGTCTGAAAGAAGCGCTCTTCTTCTTGTTTAATGACCTCACCCACCTTGTCTTGGGCAGACCGCAACTCAGGATAGGCCTCACCCATTTCTTTGACTAAGGCAGGAACGAGTTGGTAAAAGAATGGTTTCCGTGCCCCCAATTTATAACCATGGCGAATTGCACGACGCGCGATACGGCGTAAGACATACCCACGACCGGCATTACCAGGAATCACGCCATCGACCACAATAAAACTACAAGCGCGAATATGATCTGCAATTACCTTGAGCGATGGACTCGCTAAGTCACAATCTCCACCACCCGCAGCATCAACAGCCTCTTTAGCCGCTTTGAGTAAATTGACAAAAAGATCGATTTCGTAGTTCGAGTGAACATGCTGTAATACTGCAGCGATACGCTCTAAACCCATACCGGTATCAACGCTCGGCTTAGGCAAGGTATGCATATTCCCCGCCTCATCGCGATTAAATTGCATAAAGACGTTATTCCAAATTTCGATATAACGATCTCCGTCTTCCTCCGGGCTTCCTGGAGGACCTCCAGGAATATGTGGGCCATGATCGTAAAAGATCTCAGTGCAAGGACCGCATGGTCCCGTATCACCCATCATCCAGAAATTATCTGAGGCATACCGTGCACCTTTGTTATCGCCAATCCGAATAATGCGATCAGTAGGCACACCAATTTGCTTATTCCAAATCTCGTAAGCCTCATCATCCTCGGCATATACCGTAACTAGTAGCTTATCCTTGGGAAGCTTGAAGACTTCGGTGAGCAACTCCCAAGCAAATCCAATAGCGTCCTTCTTGAAATAATCCCCAAA
>JBFZCO010000052.1:0-4287 GCA_041307885.1 Burkholderiales bacterium
CGCGAAGGTTTTCCTAAGGGAGAGCTTGGTGAGTTACTCGAGCTGATGCACACTCTTGATCACAATGGCTTAAGAAGCTTGCTTGAGCCAATTGCTAAAGCGCATTCGATTCAGATGCGTATTCAAGATTAATCTATTACTTAGAGTGAATAATCAGCGTGACCCGATTTCGTTCATAGCTCACGCCCGGTGAATCTGGAGGGCTAGCTTGTATGAGGATGGGAGTGAGTATTGTTTGTGTGCGAATTTGCTGCGCAATCTTATTAGCTAGCTCAATATTGCGATCATATTGAATATCAATGCTGGATACTTTTCGAGCTTGAATATCAGAAATGATTTGCGTGACTTTGCCTGATGAGAATTGATCAAAAAAGACAGGGTACCAAGCGCCGACTATCGTTTTTGTATTTTGGGGTGATGCTGCAATGATCTTAGGCGTAGTGGTTTCATCAGTAATAGGTAGATGAAAATCAATACCTGTTTTTTGCTTGAGTTCAGCGTAAGAAATTAACGGTTTTACTTGCGCATCATTTGCGTTTTCAACCCAGTAGGCCCACGCTAAATTTTTGCTAGGGTCATAAACTAATTTATAGAGATGGGATGGAATGGTGACTCGACTTTTGCCGATACTGCCCAAACTTCCCACCGATCCTGTAAAAACATAAATATCATTCTCTATTCTTTTGGCATAAAGGCGGGTGGGTTCCTCTACGCGCTTAGCCCAAACTCCCTGATTATTTAATCTAGCCTGCGGCATCATATTGGCCAAAGAAAAGGATTGGGCCATGCCCTTTTCTGTTGTCATATTGCCGGCTGGTACGTTGTGCCCCCGGTCAAAACCGCTTTCTCGATAGTCACTGAGTAAGGATCTCTCTTGAAGTGGCAATCTCGCTTCCTCATAAAACTGGTTGCTACGGCGAGGGCGTGGTCCTTTTAAAGCCTCTCCATTGATGCGCTCTACCGTGTAAATCGGCTTTTTATCTGCGGGTGAGTAATAAATCGCAAAATCATCAAAACAAAGATCTCTGCCTATCTCTGCACTTGTCGGTATTTGCTGATTCGGGAAGAGGGCTTTGCATTGATCAAAGAGGGCATACGCATACATTGGTGCCGCTAGCGCAGCCAGAAGTGCAAAGTGAATAAGCCATTTCATTGGATAACAGTTTATAGGGGGTCATTACCCAGATTGCTCAACTCGTCACAAACTTGTCTTCAAAGTTAGCTCAAGAGCTAGTACTTTCTAGCGTTTTTATTCCGCATGCCATAGCTTTTAAGCCTACATGAGGGGAAAAATAATTACAGAATTTAAAATAATTATGCAGATTCAATAACACTACCCGTAGCAAAATTGGTGAACTCAGATACTAGATGTATGGCTTAGGTAGGTCTTTTGGGGATCGAAAAATAGAAAAAAGTGGGATTTATTGCCGTTTCTTATTATATGAAATAAGTACCTACTAACTTCAGTAAGTTATTGATTAATATGGATTAAATATCAATATGCTGGCTCATAATTGAAATCCTCCCAGTTTTAAGATGTAAAAGTTATGGAAATAAACTTCTTTATTCTTGACTTGATATAAGAACTTTCTTAGGATGACCCATGTTTTTAAGTTATTGCATTGCAACATAAATCAGGTATTTGGTTTATAGGGTGGTGCAACAAAATCAATGATTAAAAGTATTTTGGTTAAATCGAGTTTGATGGATTACGCAAGCCGGGCAGTGGTGAACGGCAAAGCGCACATTACTTATGCTTGGTCACCCATCTATAGCGTGATGAATGGCTTGCTTGTCGTCACCGTTTTTATGGTTGTGGGGTTATGGCTCTCTGGTAATGGCACCCAGGCTGGCGCTTTTGATCTAGCCCGCATTCTTTTTCCCGATGAGGCACGCCAGATTGTTTGGAAGGACGGCTTAAGCCCACAGAATCAGCAAGTACAAATAAGCTCTAAAGAAGCAAATGGCAATGACATTGCCCAGGTAATCTATGGGGGCTCAGCCCATGTAAAACAGCAAACGGTTGCTTTACTGGTGCCCTCTGTTGCTCATGCGCAAGTAAGACCCATCTCTCATCTTTCTGATCGCATTCCTGCCTCGAAGATTGATCCGCAGGCCTTAGATTCTCGGTTAATGGCCTCGGTACAAAATCAACGGGCAGTAGCCGATTTTTTCGAAAAGAAATACAAGCTTGAGCGCAGCAAGATTGAAGAGTATGTTTCTAATACAGTGTTGATCGCTAAAGAGGTCAATATTGATCCTGTCTTATTGCTTGCTGTGATATCGGTTGAGTCAAACTTCAATCCTAAGAGTAAGAGTCATGCTGGGGCTGAAGGTTTAATGCAGGTGATGACGGCTATTCACAGCGATAAATACGCTTTGTATGGTGGGCCGACTGATGCCGTTAAGCCTGAAGTAAATATTCGTGTAGGCGCTTACATCTTGAAGTATTTGATTGCGACTTCTGGTTCGCTACGCAATGGTTTAAAGCATTATGTGGGCGCAGCTAATGCCGAGCATGATGGCGGATATGCCGATAAGGTCATGGCGGAAAGAAATCAGCTCATCAGCCTATGCCAACCAACAGCTTCCAATAAATTGACTGCAAATTCAAAAGAAACTCGCTCTTAGAAATACCAATTTTGTATTGATCTGCAAATAAAATAAAGGCCACTCAGATTGAGTGGCCTTATTGTTTCTTGGTAGTAATTAATTTACGCCGTGCAGTTCTACATCAAATACTAGGGTCGCATTTGGAGGAATAACGCCTCCAGCACCACGAGCACCGTAACCCATCTCTGGTGGAATGATGAGGGTACGTTTACCGCCAATTTTCATTCCTGCAACGCCTTCGTCCCAGCCTTTAATGACATTTCCAGCGCCTAAAGGAAAGCTAAAGAGTTGTCCACGATCGAGTGAGCTATCAAACTTCTTACCCTTATGATCGGGCGCGTTTTCATCAAAAAGCCAGCCCGTGTAATGGACATCAACATGATTACCAGCAGCAGCCTCTTTACCGTCACCAACAACGGTGTCTATTTTTTTTAATTCAGTCATATTTCTTTCCCTTCCGCTCAAATTGAACGGCTAGTATATTCTTTGCTAAATCTTTTTGTGTAAGCAAACGATAAGCAAACAGATAGTGTCATTTGCCAGTGGCAAATGCTTTCACGGGACTGTTGAAGTCTGAGCAGATTTTCTGTGGGCTCTGAGCCATAACAAGGCTGCACCGGTTATCAATACCGGAAATAGGGAGCCGATATTTAAGAAAGTCCAACCTTGTGAGGTGATCAGGGCGCCTGAGCCAAAAGAAGTAAAAGCCATAGTGCCAAAAACAAAGAAATTAATTGCTGCTTGTGCTTTATCTCGTTCTTCAGGTCGATAAGCTGTCATTGCTAGAGAGGTGGCCCCCGTGAAAAGAAAATTCCAGCCCACACCCAGCAGAAATAATGCAATTAGGAATTGATGAAGGTCGACTCCAGTCAAAGCAATTGCAATGCACACAAAGTTCAGAAGAACGCCAACGCCCATAATTTTGAGCGTTCCAAATCGTTGAATAAGGGAGCCAGTAAAAAATCCTGGAGCAAACATTCCAATCACGTGCCATTCAAGCACGAGTGCTGTATCGGAAAACGGCAGCCCACAGATTTGCATTGCTAGTGGAGTAGCAGCCATTAAGAGGTTCATCACCCCGTACCCTAAGGAGGCGCCAATAATGGCCACCATAAAAACGGGTTGCGCAAGGATTGTTTTGAGATCTCGACCTGCTGATAAGGCATGGTGGGTCTTAAATTCATCTGGGAAGTGGATAAACTGCATCACGATGATGCCAATAAATCCTGCAATCGCTAGCGAGAGATAGGCGCCTAAGAAGGCGGTATCAAAAATATGTTGTGTCCATGAGGCAAGATTTGGACCGATCACAGCCCCGAGAATGCCGCCTGCCAAGACCCATGAAACTGCTTTATCCCTTTGGCTAGCGATTGTCAGTTCCGCAGCAGCAAAACGGTAGAGCTGTCCGTTTGCGCTGTAATAGCCAGCAATGAATGTTCCAAGCACCAAAAGCCAGAAATTTTTGGAGATGGCCGCATAAGCACAGAGTAGTGCAGAAAGCACCGCAACGAGCAGGCCAAGTTGAAACGAGATTTTGCGCCCCCAGGCATTTTGCGTTTTGGCAACAATCGAGGTTGAGAAGGCGCCACCAACGACGTAGCCCATGACGGGCAATGTGGCCATCCAGCCTACTGGACTCAAGCTCAAGCCCACCAGCCCGTTAATGGCTATAAA
>JBFZCO010000053.1:0-4046 GCA_041307885.1 Burkholderiales bacterium
GCAGAAAAAGAATTGGGAAAAATTCCATTCTTCGTAAGAGGTAAAGCACGACGTAATACTGAGAAGTTTGCTGTTGAGCATGGCATTAGCCATATCACTATTGAAACACTCTACGATGCCAAGGCTCATTATGGTAGATAAGCTTACCCCAATGAGAGTATCCATTATTACGATGGATACGCACTTGACTAGTGCAACAGAGAGAGCTCGCTATGCCCTCAAAAAGAAATTACCAAGTCTAGAGTTAACTATTCATGCTGCTTCTAGCTGGACAGTGGATGCTAAAGCGCTTGAAAACTGTATTAAAGATATTGAGTCAGCAGATATTCTGATTGTGACGATGCTCTTTATGGAAGATCACTACAAGCCAGTGATTGAGGCCTTAAGAGCTCGGCGTAATGAGTGCGACGCCATGATCTGTGCAATGTCGGCTGGGGAAGTAGTAGCCCTCACTCGCATGGGTGGATTTGATATGGGTAAACCAGCAACTGGCTTAATGGGTTTACTAAAGCGTTTACGCGGTAATAAAGAAAAATCACAAACTGGTGGTGCAGCTCAAATGCGGATGTTGCGTCGCCTGCCAAAAATCCTTCGCTTCATCCCAGGCAATGCGCAAGATGTCAGAGCCTATTTCTTAACACTGCAGTATTGGTTGGGGGGCTCCGAGGAGAACCTCTTCCATATGGTGACCAACTTAGTCAATCGCTATGCCAGTGGAGAGAGGACTGTTTTAAAGACAAAAGATAAGCTCGTCGAGCCGGTCATCTATCCTGACAATGGTATTTATCATCCACGACTCAAGGGTCGGATGAGTGAATCTATTGATGATTTGCCTAAACTCGTTTCGGATAAAAAATCAAAAGGCCGTGTCGGGCTGTTGCTACTCAGATCGTATATCTTGGCTGGGAATACCCTGCATTACGACTCAGTCATCGCAGCAATTGAGGCTCAAGGTTTACAAGTTCTTCCGATTTTTGCCGTTGGCCTTGATGCCAGGCCAGCGATTGATCAATTCTTTTACCAAGATGGCGAAAAAGTAGTGGATGCAGTGGTTTCTCTGACTGGTTTCTCATTGGTAGGCGGTCCTGCTTATAACGATGCAAAAGCTGCTGAAGAAGTGCTAGCTTCATTAGATGTTCCCTATCTTGCTGCCCAGCCTTTAGAGTTCCAAACCCTAAATGACTGGGGTAGTTCTGATCGTGGCTTATTACCAGTAGAAAACACGTTGATGATCGCCATTCCAGAGCTTGATGGTGCGATTGTGCCGATGGTATTTGGTGGTAGAGCTGGTGATTCAGATGTGCAGTGCAAGGGTTGCCATAAGGGCTGTGTATTCGAGGCCAGTATCAATCGTCACGATATGCATACCTGCGTAGAGCGCACCGCAATGTTGGCTGCACGCGTATCTAAATTGATTGCTTTGCGTAAGGCTGAGCGCTCAGAGCGCAAAGTGGCTCTGGTGATGTTTAACTTTCCGCCAAATGCTGGAAGAGTTGGGACTGCTGCCCATTTAAGTGTTTTTGAATCAGTGTTTAACACTCTTAAGAGTTTAAAAGCGGAGGGTTACACCGTTGATGTCCCAGCATCTATAGATGCATTCCGCGACATGATTCTGATTGGCAATGCCAAAGAGCACGGTACCGATGCCAACGTGCATGCCCAGATCAGTACTGCCGATCATATTCGCCGTGAGCCTTGGTTAAAAGAGATTGAGGCGCAATGGGGGCCAGCTCCCGGAAATTTCCTGAGCAATGGATCATCTGTATTTGTATTAGGCAAACAGTTCGGCAATGTATTTGTAGCGCTTCAGCCTGGTTTTGGTTATGAAGGTGATCCGATGCGCTTGTTGTATGAGAAAGGTTTTGCACCTACTCATGCCTTCTCTGCTTTCTACCGTTATATACGTGAAGATTTTTCAGCTTCGGCTGTATTGCACTTTGGGACACATGGCGCGCTAGAGTTTATGCCAGGCAAGCAGTCTGGCATGTCTGGTGCATGCTGGCCTGATCGCCTTATTCATGATTTACCAAATCTATATATCTACGCCTCTAACAATCCATCAGAAGGTGCAATTGCCAAAAGACGCGCTGGCGCAACCTTAATTAGCTATTTAACTCCGCCGGTTTCACAAGCTGGTCTGTATCAAGGTTTGCTTGAGTTTAAGGAAGCAGTTGAGCACTGGCGCAAATTGGTTCCTGATGAGGAGGCGCAATCTTGGAGTGTCAATGAGCAAGAGCTACTCGATTGTATGCAAGCGCAAGCAGTTGAGCTCGAATTTTCTACGGCGCAGCCTGTATGGAAAAATTTAAGTGCAAATGAAGTAAATCAGATAGTGATGCACTTAAATGAAAAAATCCTTGAATTAGAGTACACGCTGATTCCTTATGGCCTTCATGTTCTTGGCAGTCCACTGAGCTTGGAGCAAAGCTTAGATATGTTGGTTAGCTTTCTCTCTGTTCAAGAGGGTGAACTCAAAAACTTAGATCGCTCTAGCATTGAGCAACTCATTAATAGCAATGGTTTAGAGCAGTTTGCAAAATCACAAAAAATGAACCTCACTCCCGCATTGCGGACTGAGCTTGAGCAACTACTTTCTGTCTATCAAGAATTGCAAGCTGATAGTGAAATGCAGGGTGTCATGAAGGCCTTAGAGGGGCGCTATATTCGTCCTGCACCAGGTGGTGATGTGCTCAGAAACCCTCAAGTATTACCAACAGGCAGAAACATTCACGGATTTGATCCATTTCGGATTCCTAGTAAATTTGCAATGAAAGATGGGCTCGTTCAAGCCAATATGCTTTTAGAGAGATATAAGCTTGATGGCAATCCTCTGCCAGAATCCATCGCCATGGTGCTATGGGGTACTGATAATTTAAAGACTGAAGGTGGACCTATTGCCCAGATTTTGGCGCTCATGGGTGCATTACCTCGATTTGATAGCTTTGGCAGATTAGCTGGTGCTCAATTGGTTTCCTTGGAAGAATTGGGTAGACCCAGAATTGATGTGATGGTGTCTATCTCTGGAATATTTAGAGATTTGATGCCTTTGCAGATTCGAATTCTTGCAGAGGCAGCTTACTTAGCAGCTTCAGCAGATGAGCCGATTGAGCAAAACTTTATCAAAAAACATACCTTAGCCTATCAAGCAAAAAATGGCTGTGATCTTGAAACAGCAGCACTTCGCGTGTTTGGAAATGCTGAAAGTGCTTACGGTGCTAACGTCAATATGATGATTGATAACGGCTTGTGGAAAGATGAGAATGAATTAGCAGAAACATATACCCGTCGTAAAAGTTTTGCTTATGGCAGAACTGGTATGCCAATGCTACAAAGCGAGTTGCTCAACAATATCTTGGCTGATGTTGAGCTCACCTATCAAAATCTGGATTCCATTGAGCTTGGCGTAACAACGATCGATACTTACTTTGATACCTTAGGCGGAGTGAGTAGGGCGGTAAGAAGAGCAAAGGGTGGGAAAGCGGCGCCTGTATACATCGGTGATCAAACCAGGGGTACTGCTGTAGTGAGAACTCTTAATGAGCAGGTATCGCTGGAAACTCGCTCACGCATGCTCAATCCAAAGTGGTATGAAGGAATGCTCAAGCATGGTTATGAAGGTGTTCGTCAGCTAGAGAGTCACCTGACTAATACGGTTGGTTGGTCTGCAACGACTGGTCAAGTTGAACCTTGGGTTTATCAACATTTAACCCAAACATTCATATTGGATCCAGAAATGCGGGAGCGATTGATGAAGCTAAATCCGGCTTCATCGGCAAAAGTAGCTAGTCGACTATTGGAAGCATCAGAAAGAAATTATTGGAAGCCAGAGCCATCAGTATTAGAGACCTTGCGTCGCGTTGCTAATGACTTTGAAGATCGACTTGAAGGCGTTTATGAAGGAGTACCTATTTAATGAATACAGTAAGTGTGCCAATTTCTTCGATTAATACTCGAAGCAAGCCAACAGATGGCGAGGGGAGCTTACAGGTTCACCTAGACCCCAATGAAAAAATTGGGAATGCTAAAGTATTTGCCATTTACGGCAA
>JBFZCO010000054.1:0-5294 GCA_041307885.1 Burkholderiales bacterium
AGAAGCTGATTCAGTCTGTTGGTATTAACGCAAATAAACCAATTATTTTGGTTCCTGTTGGCGTTGATATGTCTGATATTGATGAGGCCTTGCGTACCTACTGGCAATTTAAGGTCTATGGCGAAGATAATATCGCCGTTCTAGATGGTGGTATGGCTGGTTGGTTAGCGGATGGTAGGGAGTTCACTACAGCACCTGCTAATAAAGCAATGGGAAATTGGCTTGCCAAAGATGAGCGCAAAGAGTTAATTGCGAATTCTGAGCAAGTCGCTAAAGCTTCAGCAAGCGGTAAGACAACCCTAATCGATGCAAGACAACCTGTGCAGTTTTTTGGTTTGAGCAAACGTGACTATGTGGGTGGCTATGGTCACATTGCCGGGGCAAAAGATTTTGCTCCGGAACTCATGGCTAAGCCTTCAAAAGGTGCTTTGTACTTCTGGGATAAGAATACCTACAACAGTTTATTGCAGGCAAATGGCATTAGCTCAACAGCACCGGCAATTAGTTATTGCAATAGCGGTCATTTAGCATCAGGCGGATGGTTCATTTTGTCTGAGTTAGTTGGGAATAAATCTACCTCACTCTACGATGGTTCCTTATACCTCTGGACTTTAGAGGGTCGCCCATTAGTTGGAGTTTCCTTAAATTAGTGTTGTTGGCGGATCCGTTCTGGTTCATGATTAAGAACGGGTCTGCTGTTTCATAGAATCAGTTGCATCTCTTAACCTTGAAGGATAAAAAATGAAAAGCAATGTTGGCGGTATTGATCGGATTCTCCGAATTGTTGTCGGACTTGTATTAATTGCTTTAGCAGCTACTGGCACGATTGGTATCTGGGGTTGGATTGGCCTGCTACCTTTAGCAACAGGCTTATTTAGATTTTGTCCAGCATACCCAATGTTAGGTATTAGTACTTGCGGCAAGTAGTTCGATAGTAGATTTTGCTCACACTTGCCATTAATGATCGGTAAATAATCTCGGATCGTTTATCGGTCTTAATGGCATGATGTGAATTTGGGAGGCATCCAATTCAATAAAAATTTGACCATCGCGCTGAATATTCAGGCGCTTGAGTTCAGCTATTGAGGCTTCCCAATTCATCACTTGGGAACTTCCTTGGATTTCTAGTTGTAGGACTGCAATTTGTCCGATGCTGCTCACTTGTTTTACTGTGGCAGGTATCCGAGATAGACCTGCCTCTGCGTAGACACTAATGCCACTTTGTGGAATAACCCAAGCTACCGGCGCACCAGGCGGAATTTTTTTCTTATCAATAACTTGAAATGAGTGATCGCAGCCGTGCCAGGTGAGATGTCCCTCTGTAAATAGGCCGTTAAACATATTGCTAATACCCACCAGTTCAGCAACTCGAGAATTTCGAGGTCGCTGAAATAAGGCCTGAGGTTGGGCTGTCTGAAGGCTAATGCCCTGATCGATTACTGTGATTCTATCGGCCAACAAATCTGCTTCTCGTAAATCATGTGTTACTAAAAGAATCGGTATAGACAAGTCTCTGCGAAGTTCGGCAAGCGTTTTATATAAGCCTTGTCTTGTCGGTGTATCAATTGCAGAGAATGGTTCATCTAGCAGTAAGGCCTTGGGCTGACGGGCTAAAGCTCTTGCAAGCGCTACTCGCTGTTGTTGCCCGCCAGATAGTTGACTTGGCATCCGTTGTGCTAGCTCTGGAATACCCATCCGCTCTAGCCATTGCAGGGCAACTTCTCTACGCTCATCTTGGTTCGCTAATTGGTTATAAAGGGGAATGCCAACATTATCTAGAGCATTGAGATGGGGGAATAGGGCGTATTGTTGGAACAAGAAACCACAGGATCTTTGGGCTGGATCAAGTGATTTGCTAGCTCCATTAAGCTGATTTCCATCAAACCAAACGGCATCACCGCACTCGATTTTTCCATTTTGTGGATCCCGTAATCCGGCAATCATTCTCAATACAGTCGTTTTGCCACTACCCGAAGGCCCAACCAAGGCATGGAGCTCGCCTGGCGCGCATTCTAGGCTCACCTGAATTGGCATGGGTGAGGTTTGTAAAAGCTTGACTTTAAGCACTGGGCTTAGACTTTCGATAAGTAGAGGCGCCGCCAAAGATTCCGTAACTCAAGGTAATGGCCACTAGGGAGATTCCAAGCAAAAAGAGGGACAGAGTACCAGCACCTGCAGTATCGAAGGCTTGCACCTTATCGTAGATCGCAATAGAGGCAGTTTTTGTCTCTCCAGGGATAGCGCCGCCAACCATTAGGATGACCCCAAATTCACCTAAGGTGTGGGCAAATGTCATAGCAGCTGCACCGGTAATTCCTCGCCAACTCAAGGGCAGGTCGATAAGGGTAAAAATTTGCCATTTGCTAAGTCCGCTTACTTGGGCTGCCTCACGAATATCGGGATTGATTGCCTCAAATGCGCGCTGAATCGGTTGTATCGCAAAGGGGATATTTACAACAAGCGATGCCAGGAGTATCCCCGTAAACGAAAACACTAAAGGGATGCCAAAAAACGTTTTTCCACTAAAGCTAACTAAGAAGTAATAGCCCAGCACTGTAGGCGGCAAAACTAAAGGCAAAGCCAACAGCGCCTCAACCCAAGGGCGTGATCTGTCTAGTTTTATTAGCTGATAGGCAGCCCAGATCCCAAATGGAAGAATTAGCGCCATCGTCCAAAATGCCAGCTTAAGTGAAAGAAGGATTGCGTCCATATCCATAGCGCAAATTGTATTGCCTTAAGGGCTTAGGGTATCCCACTATTGGAGCCTTTTGGGCTTAGGTGTCAAATATACGTGTTCGCGCATATAATAAATGCTTTAAATGATTTCAATACACAAGTGACTAACAAAACTCAGGTCCAAAAGGCCGTTAAAAACCTCTCACCCAAGCAAATGGATATCTTATTTGGCAATATGGCAGGGTATTTTGGCGTTCTTTCTGAGCCAACGCGTTTGCGCATCATGTATGCAGTTTGTACAGGCGAGAAATCAGTATCTGAAGTAATAGAGCTTTGTGGTTCAAGCCAAGCCAATGTCTCTCGGCATTTGGCGGCACTAAATAAAGCCGGAATCATTAATAGACGTAAACAGGGTGTCACTGTTTACTACTCGATTGCTGACAATGAAACAGTTGAAATGTGCCAATTGGTTTGCAGTCGTTTGGCACAAAGTTTGCATTAATTTTTTTTATAGCGACATTTCTTTTTAAAGCAGGATTTAAATGACTAATAAACAAATTGAAATCAGCGCGCAAGACATTAGCGCGATTGAGAAACCGCGTGACCGTGCTCGCTTGGTAAAAGCACCGGAGCATTTTGTTTCTCAGGAATTGATTGCTGACATTAACGCCAATGGTCTTGACGAGAAGCGTCGTGGTTTCTTACGCAAGGGCTTCATGTCCGCAATCGGTGGAGCTGCAGCGGGTTTAGTGGCTCCTTTAGCAATGGCTAAAGGCGAAGGGGATGTTTTTATTCTTGAGAAGCAAGAATGGCAAACAACCTTAGGTAAAAATGTTGCCACGATGCCATATGGCGTCCCATCTATTTATGAGGCAAATTTAATTCGTCGTGAATCACCTGGTCTTACGCGCGTCTCTGCTGCATCTGTAGCCTTTACGCCCTTGCAAGGTTTATTTGGAACTATCACGCCAAACGGCTTGCATTTTGAGCGTCACCATCAAGGTTGGTACAACGTAGATCCAGATAAGCATCGCTTGATGGTTAATGGCATGGTGAAAAATCCCCGTGTCTTCACCATGAATGATTTAATGAGAATGCCTTCCGTTTCTCGTACCCATTTCATTGAGTGTGGTGCAAATACTGGCCTTGAGTGGGGTAACGTTGCTGTTCCAACAGTTCAATATACACACGGCATGCTTTCTTGCTGTGAATTTACTGGTGTCCCTCTGAAGGTTCTTCTTGAAGAGTGTGGAGCAGATCTCAAGAAAGGGAAATTCATGCTGGCGGAGGGTGGTGACGGTTCAGGAATGACTCGCACGATTAACCTTGAGAGCTGCCTTAATGACACTATTGTTGCCTGGTCTATGAACGGTGAAATGTTACGTCCTGAAAATGGTTTCCCGCTGCGCTTGGTTGTGCCGGGAGTGCAGGGCGTTAGTTGGGTGAAGTGGCTACGTCGTTTAGAAATTGGTGATATGCCTTGGGCTGCAAAGGATGAGGCTGTTCACTATATTGATCTGATGACCGATGGTTCACATCGCCAGTACACCTCTGTGCAAGAATGTAAGTCTGTAATCACCACGCCATCAGGCGGCCAACAGTTGCTTGATAAAGGTTTCTACAACGTGAGTGGTATGGCTTGGTCTGGACGCGGCAAGATCAAGCGCGTCGACGTTTCATTCGATGGCGGTAATAACTGGCGTACTGCACGCTTGGAAACCCCGGTCCTAACAAAATCAATTACCCGATTTAATATTGATTGGGTCTGGGATGGCTCACCAGCGATCCTGCAGTCACGTGCAATTGATGATACTGGCTACGTTCAGCCATCCATCAAGGCTTTGCGTGATGTTCGTGGAACACGATCTATCTATCACAACAATGCAATTCAATCCTGGAAATTAGATTCAAATGGCGAGGTCAGCAATGTACAAGTTGGATAAATTCACTGCTCGCATTGGGTTTGCAGCACTTTTAGTTTTAGGTGCTCATAGCGCAATTGCTCAATCAGATACTTCAAAGTTCCCCGGCATTGGCCGTCATGCAACGATGGCTGAAATAGCAGCTTGGGACATTGATGTGCGTCCAGATTTCAAGGGTCTTCCTAAGGGATCAGGCTCTGCCAGTAGTGGCGAGGTAATTTGGGAGGCTAAGTGTGCCAGTTGTCATGGTACCTTTGGCGAGTCCAATGAAATCTTCACACCTATCGTTGGTGGCACAACAAAAGACGATCAAAAAACTGGGAAAGTTGCTTCATTAAAAGATAATAAGCAGCCTCAAAGAACGACTTTGATGAAGGTCGCTACAGTTTCTACTTTGTGGGACTATATATACCGTGCCATGCCTTGGAATGCTCCACGCTCATTAAGTGCAGACGATACCTACGCATTAGTTGCATACATCCTGAGTTTGGGTGAAGTCGTACCAAGCGATTTTGTGTTGAGTAACACCAATATCGCTGAAGTTCAGGCAAAAATGCCGAACCGAAATGGTATGAATTTGCAACACGGTATGTGGGCTGCCAATGGTAAGCCTGATGTTAATGCCAAAGCTTGTATGAACAATTGCTCTCAATTTGTTCAAATCGGCTCTACTTTGCCTGATTACGCCAGAAATGC
>JBFZCO010000055.1:0-15450 GCA_041307885.1 Burkholderiales bacterium
TAGCTAATGCACATGCCCGCTCGGGAGACCCTGCGATGCTTGCTGGATACTGCGGCAATAGCGAGGTTTTAGATGATGCTCTAGTTCACTTCGCTAATATGTACAGCAAACAAAATGAGCGGGACTACGATACCTTTATCAAAGCCATCAAATCGGGCAAGCTCAGTTGTGCAACTAAAGAGTATTAGTTAAACAGTGATTTTATAAAAAATCGGTCATATTGCTTATTGTGGGTAAAAAGAAGGTAAAACTTGCCTAATTTGCAAATGGCACTTAAGCTCATAATAGTTAAAATATTTAGAAGCTTATGAATGAAGCGCATACCCCTTTTTGCCTTTCTTTCTCTGTTACCAATAGATCTGATTTATGGTCAGGAAGCGAACAATCCTTCATACGAAATTGATCGGCCGGCAATTTTTGACTCTCAACCGTATGTAGAAGTTGGAGGTAGTTATGAGGGCCTGAGCAATGGGTATTCACCTTGGGAAAGTCAGTACCTTGATCTCATGCTACCGCTCAAAGAAAATGGCCTTGTTTATCTCCAACTTCTGAATGCGGAGCGATTTTCACAAGTAGATCAGTCAGCCTATTTAAATTATGCCTACCCTATTGTGTATGGCGTTATTAATATTGAAGGCTCTCATACGCATAACCCACAGTTCTTATCTCGAAATTTTTGGTCTTGGATGGAATGGAAAACTACCCTATCAATTTAACTATCTCATTTCAAGCAAGGAAAGTAAGTACTTAGATGGTAGGACTAGCAACCAAAATATTGGGATTGATAAATATCTTTATCAATTTAGATTTGCATATGTAGCCACTTATTCCACATTAAATTCACAGAAAAGTGGTTGGCTTAGCCGATACCAGGTTCAATGGTACAGCTCAAAAAATCATCGACTTGGGATGATGGGGTTAATCGAACCACTAGGCTATAGGCAACGGGATGCTTATTGGAGAATGATTGCTTGGTGGCACTGGCTAAAAGGCGAACAAATTGGATAGTAAAGCTACTCTTATGCAGAGCAGATCTCAAAAAAAAATACCAACCCTTAGGTTGGTATTTTTTATTTCTACTGCGCCCTACAGAACATGAGTCCTCAATGCACTTATGGAGTAACTACACGCCATACATTGTTTACGCCATCACCTGTCTTATCGCCAGGATTTTTGTCTTTAACAAAAAAGTATAGTGGCTTACCTTTGTAGGCAAGTTGTCTTTGACCATTGCTTCGAGTGATAGCAGAAAAATCACCTGAGATCTTAATTCCTGGCTCTACATACACTGGTGGCCAATTATCAGCACAAGTAGATACACACTCAGATTTACCTGAACCAGCCTGATCTTTATCAAAGGTATAGACAGTTTTGCCATAGCTGCTGGTCAAAATTCCATTGTTCACTTTGATGAAGTCTGCTGATGAAGTCTTCACATCTGGTCCAGCGCATGCAGTTAGTGCGATCGCAACGATGGCTGCGAGAAAAAGCTTAACTAAATCTTTCATTTTTTATCCTTTAAAGAGCTATTAATTAATTACCTGGACCAACTAAGGTAACTTCAATACGCCGGTTCTGCGCTCTACCTTCAGGAGTTGAATTTGAAGCAACAGGATTAGTGTCACCCATGCCTTGCGCAGAGATGAGATTTTTATCAACGCCCTTGCGAATTAAAAAGTCCACTACGTTATCCGCTCTTCTGGAAGATAAATCGAGATTAGTCTCAATGCCTGATCTACGCATTTCAGCTCCAATACCAACATTATCTGTGTAACCACGTACAACAACTTTGGTATTTTTGAATCCTGAAAGTGTTGGGGCCATTTTGGCTAAAACTTGATCAGCCTTGGCATTTAATCTATAGCCACCCTCTGGAAACAGAATCTTATCCTTGATGGTAATTTTCAGCTCACCCTGTAATTGGCGGATCTCTACTTCGTCACCCTGATAAGCCTGTTGCAATTGTGAATAGGCTTGATCAAGGGAGTTATAAGTTTGCTGAGTAACGCAGGCACTGAGGAATCCTACTAGGCAAACGGATACCACCATTGAGGCGCGCTTAAATAAATACATTTTTTCTCCAATTTGTTAAATTTTGTAACTATTACCCCTATGGAGTATAGCTTGACATTTAGTCCAGTATTAATGAGCTTCACAGCTTTAGAGGAAAAATCCAAAGGTACGAGATAATATCGCTTAGTTTTTAATGGTGAGTAGCCTGAATTGAAAACCAAAAAGGAATGAATTGAGTACTTTTCAACGCGTGGGTCTAGGTCTGATTTTGGGGCTTTTTTGCCTAACTCCAGCACTTGCTGGCAAGGCAAACCCTAACGAGCACATCACCATTCAAACTGAAAGAGTTGTTTGGAAGGGAGATCTAGATGGAATGATCGAGCGCCGAATAGTGCGCGTGCTTATTCCTTATAACAAGACACTCTACTTCCTTGATAAAGGGGGGCAGCAACGCGGCTTTATGTACGACATGATGACGGCTTTTGAGCAAGACCTCAATAAGCAAGTTGCAACAAAGCACTTAAAGATTCATTTCATTTTTGTCCCCACCGCGCGCGATCGTCTTATTCCAGAACTGATGGCAGGGAGAGGAGACATCATTGCTGCGGACTTTACCGTCACCCCTGAACGCAAAAAACTAATCGATTTCTCGACCCCAATTGCCAAAGGCGTAAAAGAGGTCATTGTTACATCAGCTAAGAGCCCTGCTTTATCTAGTCTTGATGATTTATCTGGCAAGACTGTCTTTGTCAATCCCTCCACTAGCTATTATGAGAACCTCAAAGTACTCAATGTCAATCTAGCAAAGCAAAAAAAGCCACCTGTAAAAATTCAGGAGGCTCCTGGTACATTTGAAACTGAAGACGCTTTAGAGATGGCTAATGCCGATTTGATTTCCATTACGGTGAGCGATCTTTATTTAGCTAACTTCTGGAAAAATATTTTTTCTAATATGCGTATTTATGAAAACCTAGTTCTTCATAGTGATGGTGAAATTGCTTTTGGATTTCGTAAAAACTCACCTGAGCTTAAAAAAGCTTTAGATGCCTTTGCAGAAAAAAATAAGATTGGCTCAAACTTTGGTAATCAGAAACTACAATCGTATTTAAAATCCATCAAGTGGGTTAAAAATGCGACTGACCCCAAAGAACTCAAAAAGTTTCACACTTTATCGAACGTATTCCAAAAGTACAGCAATGATTACCATATTGATTGGCTTCTCATGACTGCTCAGGGATACCAAGAATCCCGCTTAGACCAAAGCAAAAAAAGTAAGGTTGGCGCTATTGGGGTAATGCAAATCATGCCTGCTACAGGCAAAGAGCTCAAGGTTGGCGATATTAATCGCGTAGAAAATAATATTAATGGAGGCGTTAAATACATTCGCTTCCTCATTGAAAAATACTACAACCAGGAACAAATAAGCGATCTGAATAAAGTACTGTTTGCTTTTGCAGCTTATAACGCGGGCCCTGCCAGAATTCAGCAGCTACGAACGGAAGCAGAAAAGCGCGGCCTAAATCCTAATGTTTGGTTTGATAATGTCGAACGTATTGCTGCCGAGCGTATTGGTAATGAAACAGTCCAATACGTCAGCAATATCTATAAATACTCAGTGGCTTATAAACTCGTCTTAGATCTACCAAGCAAGAGTAACGCTAAGTAGGGAAAACCAAGCAATATCTACGGTGTACTCGGCTTACTAGGCTGCCAATAGTAGCCGCGGGCTTTCATGCAAGCAGAATACAACTCTTGATTTGTTTGTACTCCTGAATATCCATTAAAGCCACCCCATGCAGGGCCCCATCCAGGCCCACCTTGATAACCGAAAGGTTGTTGCGATTCTTGCAAACAAGCGTAGTTGTCTTGATCAAATTGCAAAGGTGTTACCCCACTCTTCATCCAAGTACCAGTGGGGCCTGCACAGGCAACTATTATTAAGGTTACCGCCAATACATAAGGTTTACAGGAGCGCATGTTCTTAATTCGATTTAGATAGGAATTGACTATATATTCTCACTATTTTACTAGTCTCTTCAAGCATGATTAAATGCCCCGCATTCCCCAATGGATAAGATTGCGAATTGGGGTACTTCTTTTTCAATGTTGGTAATCCAGCAATGCTAAATATGCCATCGTCCTTTCCCCAAACAATGAATGTACGTAACGTCTGCTTTGGCAGTCTATTTAATGAGTTGCCATAAAAATTCACAATATCCCAAACTTGTTGGTAATGCCGATTATTTTCTCGGTACTCTTGCGTTAACTGCGCCTTTATTTCTTCATTGACGCTGGGTGGACGCGAAAATAACAAGCGCATCTCCAAATCAAACTGTTCTAGATTAATCGGAATGAATGGGTTTACTCCTTGAAAAATAGATTCTCTGACCTGATCACTCCAAGCGATCACACCTAGTGGCGCGCCAATGAAGGCCAGTGTTTTTATCTCCTGCGGGTATTGATTCGCATAGAGAGCAGAGATTGCGCCGCCCATGGAGTTGCCTGCCACATGAAAAGATTCTCCGCTGACTTGATGCATGAAGCGATGAAGAATATTGACTTGTGTCTCTAGAGGATAAATTGTGACGGGGTAAGGAGCGCTTTGCCCATAACCAGGAAGATCGGGTGCAATAACATTAAACCCTTGATTCGCTAATGCACACCCCATCTCCATCCATTGCTCTTTTTGGCCAAAAAGACCATGCAATAAAAGTACTGGCGCTCCTTTGCCGCCCTGAAGATAGCTGATAACGCCCCCTTCAATTTGCACTGTTTTAACTGCTAAGGGGCAAGGAGCGCTAACCGTTTGGCCATGCGCCAAATGAAAGATCGCAATACTGACTAAACCAACAATAAGCCTACTCAATAAAGCCATACCATTCCTCTTTTGGAAGTCCTTTTGATTACTCTCATTATCGAGCCATTTCAGCATCCCTCGAAAGACCTACTTACCCTGTATTCATAGTAGGAGAGCAAGTCTCCATAGGCTTCTGTAGAATATTCCTATGAAACCAACGATCAAAATTGATTTTGTATCTGATATTGCTTGCCCATGGTGCGCTGTGGGCTTAGGCAATCTGAATAAAGCGATTGATGCATTTAGCGATAAGGCTAATTTTGAAGTGCATTTCCGCCCTTTTGAGCTCAATCCCAATATGCCTAAAGGTGGTCAAGATGCTATTGAACATCTCACTGAAAAATATGGTCTAAGTAAAGAGCAAGTCCATGCCAATCAAGCACAAATACGTGCTCGCGCTCTTGAAGCTGGGTTTGAGTTTCATCCAGAAGGTCGTAAAAGGGTCTACAACACTTTTGATGCCCATCGCCTTTTACATTGGGCAGAGAAGGAATACGGACTCGAGAAACAAGCCCTCTTGAAAAGGGAATTGCTCAATACCTATTTTTGTCTCGCCGTCGATTTAGATGATCAAAATAACCTACTCAATGCCGTTCATTTAGCTGGTCTTGACCGAGAAAAAGCAAAGGAAATACTTGCAGCAAATGCATATTCAAATGAGGTCCGCGAGGAAGAGAAAACATATACCTCCGCAGGAATTCATTCGGTCCCATCCATTATTCTGAATGATCAATATCTCGTGCAAGGTGCCCAACCTCCTGAATCACTCATTAATGCTTTTGAGCAATTAATTTAAGTAGAGCGAATATGACCCTTACTGAACTACGTTATATCGTCGCTGTGGCACGTGAGCGCCATTTTGGTAGAGCAGCTGATGCCTGCTTCGTATCGCAACCCACCCTATCAGTTGCAATCAGAAAATTAGAAGAAGAACTCAATACTCAAATTTTTGAGCGGACCAATACTGAAGTGGCGATGACTAGCCTAGGCGCTTTAATCGTAGATCAAGCCCAAAGAGTTCTCGAGGAGGCAAATGCGTTAAAACATCTTGCCAAGCATGGTCAAGACCCTCTCTCAGGCCCTCTTCGTTTAGGTGCAATTTATACGATTGCCCCTTACTTACTACCCAGCCTCGTCAGAATCGCGAGAGAGCGATTACCCAATGCACCTTTATTTTTAGAAGAGAACTTCACAGTCAAACTCCTCGAAGTCTTACGCCAAGGCGCCTTAGACTGTGTTGTGATTGCAGAACCCTTTGCCAGCACTGGACTGAATCAAATTGATTTGTACGATGAGCCATTCTTAGTGGCGGTACCTAAGGGCCACCCTTGGGAAGAGCGTGATTTTATTCCACACCGTGAGCTTAAAGAACAAAATACTTTACTTCTAGGGACTGGTCATTGTTTTCGAGATCATGTGCTCGGAGTTTGCCCAGAATTAAATCGCTTAGGCTCGGGTTCAACTATTGGTGAACAACGTAGCTTCGAAGGATCTTCCTTAGAAACCATTCGCCAAATGGTCGTGAGTGGAATTGGTATTTCTGTATTACCAAGAACATCTGCAACTGATCTCGCAAGCCCAGATCAATTGATTCGTTACATCCCTTTTGAGGATCCAGTTCCTACCAGACGAGTATGTCTCGTCTGGCGGAAAAACTTTCCTCGCGCTTCTGCTATGAATGAACTAGCAAATGTAATTCGTGAATGCGCTCTGCCTGGAGTGAAATATATTTAAATCAGGAATTACTTAACTCAAGTCAGAAACTAAGGAAGCAAGTGTTTCAGATGGTAGTGTTTGAACATGCATTGGGTAACCCTTGTGATCACAACCCACCATCATTTGAGCGCCAGCCTTTAAGGCCATTTTCATATCGTTAGTTAAATCAAAGCGCATGAAATGCACTGCGGAAGTTTTCTCTGCAGTTGAACGTTCTAAATCTTCATCAGCAATAGCGTAGACCCTTGGCTGACCTTCTACCTCAATAAAGATCTGATGCTCGATACCCACTAATTTAGCAAGCGCCACTTTGCGATCTGCTTCATTAGGGTATTCAATCATCATGGTGGCTTTCAGATCTGAGCCTCCAGGTACTAATGGATTGTATGCATTTAACTCGTCCTCAATACCATCCTCTTCAAATGTTTTCTCTACGCGTAACATTTCTTGAATCTGATAACGCATTAAAAATTCATTCTCAAAAATCATGGTGACATGATCCCCGAGATGCACTGTGCGCAAACGACGTTCTTTAATTGCCCTCTCACGAAAAGCGGGACGCTCTTTGTGATATGCCTCAAGACTTAAAAGGCTATTGCGTGTAATTATTCCCATGCTGCATTCTTCCTATATCAATAAATTAAAGGCCGTAAGCCTTAGCAAGCAAAGTTAATGGATGAGCCATTTCAGATTTAGGCAAGCCTAACTCTTCCATACCTTGCTCAATATGGTGACCAGCTAACTGGCAATCGGAGCTAATGTAGTTTGGCTCTTCTTCAGCCATTCTTCTAAATACTGGCTTACCAATCTTCATTGCCATCTCATGAAACTCTTTTTTTACACCCCAAGTTCCAGAGTGCCCTGAGCAACGCTCAACTACATGCACCTCAGTACCCGGTATTAACTTTAAAGTTTCAGCTGTTTTTTGACCTACGTTTTGAACTCGTGAGTGGCAAGCCATATGGTAGCTAACTTGACCGAGCTCTTTGCTGAAATCTTTTTTCAAGAGTCCATCCGAGTTACGCGCCATAAAGTATTCAAATGGATCCCACATGGCATCTTTCACTAATTGAGTATCAGCACAATCAGGGAACATCAATGGTAGCTCTTGCTTAAACATTAATGTACATGATGGAATTGGCGTCAAAATTGCATAACCCTCACGTGCTAACTTAGCAAGCTTAGGAATATTTTTTTCTTTATTCTCCGCAACTGACTCCAAATCACCCAATTCAAGCTTAGGCATTCCGCAGCAAGCTTCCTTATCTACCAACTCATAAGGGATGGCATTGTGCTTCAGAATTTTGATTAAATCTTGGCCAATACCTGGTTCGTTGTAGTTGATATAACAAGTAGCGTAAATCGCTACTTTTCCGGGTGTCTTTGCACCATCGATCACGGGTAAATCTTCCGATTTTTTAGCCAATTGGGGGAATGTCTTAGGCGCATACTCAGGAATCCAAGCATTCTTATCAACCCCTAAAGCACCTTCCATCATTAAACGGGCAAGACCCGTACTATTGACTGCATTGACTGTTTGAGTCACGATCGGAATACCCGCAAAATGTCCCAACTTATCTGTAGCTGAGAGTAACTTGTCGCGGAATGTGGCTTTATCATCTTTGAAGTTGACGGCCTTTGCACGCAACATCAAATGGGGGAAGTCGATATTCCAAGGATGTGGTGGAACATAAGGGCACTTAGTCATATAACAAACATCGCACAGGTAACACTGATCAACTACTTTCTGATAATCAGCCTTATCTACCTGCTCCATTTCTAAATCTTCAGTGGCATCCACCAAATCAAAGAGTGTTGGAAAGGATCCGCAAAGACTGACGCATCGACGACAACCATGGCAAAGATCAAACACGCGCTCCATCTCAGCCTCTAAATCAGCCTTATCGTAGAACTTAGGATTCTTCCAATCTAGAGGGTGTCTGGTTGGGGCCTCTAAACTACCTTCACGTGTTGTCATGTATATCCTCTGCTATTTATCGTGTGCGGAATGCAAGATTTCAATGGATGTATTTTAGGTCGGTCTCGATCGATAGTGAAATTGTATTAATTAACAATCTTCATAGAAAATACCTAAATATAGAGAGGTCTGTGGTTCATAACTACTGATTAATCCATTAAAAATCGATAGTAATCACTAACTTATACCGCTTACTGCCTTGATTTATTAACCTATCTTATTGTGATAACACATTCTCAGAGCCTTACTGGGCTTAGCTGTCGTTATATTTTATTAATTGAAATTTACATATCAGTTGCTTTTAACTATCAAGTCCATACAAAAATATGATTATTCAAACTCATAGATTTGTTCATAATCACTCTCAGGTGAACATTTAAAAAGCTAGTATTTTGGCTTTTCACCCAATTTCAACTAATCGTTTTTAGGAGTCAATCATGGCTAAAACCGTAAAAGGTACAAAGACAGAAGAGTCTTTGAAAGAAGCATTTGCTGGTGAATCACAAGCAAACCGTCGTTATTTATATTTCGCAAACCAAGCTGATATCGCTGGTGCAAATGATGTTGCAGCAGTATTTCGCTCAACAGCTGAAGGCGAAACTGGTCATGCCCATGGCCACATGGAGTATTTGATTGAAGGTGGCGCTGGTGAACCTGGTACAGGTATGCCTGCTAAGACAGTTGCTGAAGCATTGCAAGCAGCTATCGCTGGTGAAACTCATGAGTACACAGATATGTACCCAGGCATGGCTAAAACAGCACGCGACGAAGGCTTTGACGAAATCGCTGACTGGTTTGAAACATTGGCTAAGGCTGAGCGTAGCCACGCAAACAAGTTCACTAAGACTTTAGAAGCACACTTAGCAAACGCTTAATTTGCTAATGAAGTGAACTGCTATCGCCCTTCATCTATATGGTGAAGCGGCAGATGCAAAAAAGCCCCTGAAGTTAAACTCAGGGGCTTTTCTTTTGCATTGAATCAGATTAAGTTTTCTTGAGTCGTAAATACTTTCCAAAAGAAAAAATGGAGTTTGGTCCCAGCTGAGGCTTGATCTTTTTTACCTGAGGCTTTTTAATCGCCTTTTCTGAAAGCTTAGTGCTAGCCTTCTGCCTTACTTGAGGCTTCATGCAAGGTAAGCCTTTAGTGCTCGGCTCAATTTTGATTTGAGACTCCTGCAACATCTTAGCAAGAGTAACTTGTGACATTTTTTCGAACATAAACACTTGTAAATCAGCCCACAATTCTGCACCTAATTCACCACTAGGGATTTGCTCACCATCAATCACCCGCACTACATCCATCAAAGAGATATTTTCTGGATCGAGTGCTAAGGAATAGCCACCACCAGGGCCGCGATGACTCTGAATCATCCCAGCGGATTTTAGGGCGGCAAAGATCAATTCCAGATAGGAAAGGGACAGGCCTTGCCGCTGACTAATCAAGGGCATTGAAATAGCATGGCCTTGCTTGGTATGGGCCGCAATATCCAATAGGACGTTAAAGGCAATTTTGCTTTTGCTTGAAATTCTCATAGTGTCAGCATACCCCATTCACCCAAAATTGCAATATCTTCAAGCCATTAAAACGACTTGTTTTATTGATCTAGAAAGTAGATTAATAATGTAGAAATTATTCTATGCCTAAATATATCATTCTGGTAGTTTCAGCTAGTGTTTTGAACCAGTAGATTGAGCCCGATGAGCCATTTGTAGTAGTTCAGCCAAGTGCTTTACTTGACGACCTGTTTCTTGCTCAATCTGCTCTCGACAGCTAAAGCCATTTGTCAGAATGATCGTATTCTGATCAGCAGAACGAATGGCCGGCAAAAGTACCAATTCACCAACTGCTTTTGATATTTGCACATGCTCAGGATTAAAGCCAAACGAACCTGCCATGCCACAGCATCCACTATCGATATAGTTTGCCTTAGCGCCCAAAGCACTCAATAAGGCAACATCGCCCTTGGTACCAAATAGGGATTTCTGGTGACAGTGTGAGTGAACCAAAACATCACAATCTAATGGCGGAGGCGTGTAACCCTGCTCGTGTAAAAAATCGCCGAGCAAATAGGTATTTGCAGACAAGAGTTTAGCCCTCGGATCATCAGGGAAAAACTTGAGTAACTCATCTTTAAAGACTGAGATGCATCCTGGCTCTAGACCCACCACTGCTATTGGGGCGCCGTCCTTAGACTGGATCTCACTACCAATCACATCCAAAATCTTTTCAAGTTTTTGCTTTGCTAAATCAAGATAACCAAAGTCATAAAGTGGGCGACCACAGCACAAAGGAGTTTTAGGCAGGGTTGCTTCAAAACCTGCGTAGCCAAGTACCTCAACTGCTGCATTAGCTACCTCAGGATGAAAATGTTCGCAAAATGTATCGACCCAAAGAATCACCTTCTTTTGACCTACTTGATTAGTGCTGGATTTCTGAAACTGTTTTCTGAAAGACTGATCTGCAAACTTGGGTAGGCTACGCTCTTGCGCTACGCCACCAACCCACTTAGCTACAGTGGAGAGAACCGGGGTTTGCATGATGCCATTGATTAACCAAGACACTTTGCTAGCTAGTGGAGCCCAGTCGCCAATACGGCCCATGGTCAAAGCTTGACGCGGCCTACTATTCTTCTCATGATAGTGCGATAAGAACTCAGCCTTGTAAGAAGCCATATCAACGTGAGCCGGGCAATCTGACTTACATCCCTTGCAAGATAAGCAGGTATCAAGCGCCTCCTTGAGCTCGCGACTTTCCCAACCATCGGTAATCACTTCGCCTTGCAGCATCTCCCAAAACAGTCTTGAGCGGCCTCGAGTAGAAAAGCGCTCTTCCTTAGTAGCGCGATAACTCGGGCACATCGTGCCTACTTTTTCACTACGGCATTTCCCCATACCAACACAACGCTCAACCGCTCTTTGAAAGCCATTACCCTCTTGACTCAAAAAATTCAGACGGGTTTTGATGTTGACTACTTTGTACTCTGGACCCATACGCAGATTTTCATCAACACGATAAGGATGAACTACTTTTCCAGGGTTAAGTCGATTTTCAGGATCCCATATACGCTTGAACTCATGCATTGCCTTCATCAGCTCTTCACCAAACATGATGGGCAAAAATTCCGCTCTAGCTTGGCCATCACCATGCTCGCCTGTCAGTGAACCGCCAAACTCCACAACTAGAGTAGCTGCATCCCGAATAAATGATCTAAATTGGGTGACACCTTCTGCTGTCCGCAAATTAAAAGTAATACGCGCATGAATACAGCCATCACCAAAATGCCCATAAAGGGAAGTTTCATATCCATAGGAATCGACCAAAGCTTGAAAAGCTCTGAGATATTCCCCTAGGCGCGTTGGATCAACAGCAGCATCCTCCCAACCAACGACAGGATCTGGAGAGTTTGGATCTATAGAAAGATGGGTAGCTGATGCCCCATTCTCCCGAATTGACCAGATACGCTTTTGCAATAGTGGATCTGGCACCAACCAAGAAGATGGCTGAGGGCCTTTCGTTCTGGTCTTGAAATACGCTTGTGCACGCTCAGCTTGAGCAATAGCGCCTTCAATGGTGTCATCACCAAACTCAACTACTACCCAAGCATTTCCCGCTGGGAGCAAATCAATTTCAGCTTTGGCTAAATTACGCTGCTGCAAACCACGAATAATCTTGTAATCCAAGCCTTCAATGGCAATTGGATTAAAACTTTGATATTCCGGTACAGCATCTCCTGCTACATATATATCTTCAAATCCCAAAACAAGAACAACGCGCTTAGCTGGACTCTTTACTAGCCTCACTTTTGCAGCGAGTGTTAAAGCGCAGGTCCCCTCTGTACCAACTAAGGCGCGCGCAACATTAAAGCCATTTTCAGGAAGCAGTTGATCTAAGTTATAGCCTGATACTCGGCGCTTGATATTGGGAAAACGTGCACGAATTAAATCAGCATATTGATTACGTAAAGCAAGAAGGTCACGATATATCTGTCCCTTACGACCACCAGCCGCAATGATCTCTTCTAGCTCTTGATCTGATGTTGGTCCCACCCAAAAACGTTCGCCGTCATAAGTCAAGATTTCGAGGGCTTCAGTATTTTCAAGGGTCTTACCTGCCATCACTGAATGCGCACCACAGGAATTATTTGCAACCATTCCACCCAAGGTACAACGACTATGAGTAGAGGGATCAGGGGCAAAAGTAAGGCCATATACCTCAGCGGCATCACGCAAAGAATCGCAAATCACCCCAGGCTCTACGACGGCAGAACCTTCAGCAGGGTCTAGGGAAAGAATGTGATTGCAATACTTAGAGATATCAAAGACAACCGCATTATTGACTGTCTGTCCATTCATGGAAGTGCCAGCACCACGCATCAATACTGGGGCATGATTGCGATGACAGATTTCAATACCTTTAATGAATTCTTCAGTATTTTTGGGGGTTACAACCCCAATCGGAATTTGGCGGTAATTAGATGCTTCTGAGGCATAAACTGCCTGATGTGCAGTATCGAAATGCACTGAATTACCTAAAGCAGCTGTTAACTCAACATTGAGTTGCTCCCACTGAGAAATACTGCCCATGATTGTGTCCTTGTTCGATCTAGCGCCCTTTTTGGGTCTCCAAGCATTCTAGCAATTCTTGGGAATATATGTCCTGTATGACTCAATTAACAAAACAGGCTTTAAATCAGTCGAGCAAGATTTTTCAAGCTAATGAATAATCTAGTCATGAATACAAAACCCAAAGTGCTCGCATTTGATGTTTTTGGAACCGTAGTAGATTGGCACGGTTCCATTGCGAACGAGATCAGAAAACTCAATCTCCCAGCTGACCCAGATGCATTTGCTACTGCTTGGAGGCAAGGCTATAGACCCGCCATGGCCAGAGTACGTTCTGGCGAGCTTCCCTGGACCAAGATTGATGACTTGCATCGCATGATTTTGAATGATGTTCTCAAGCAATTTGAGATTAACTCGCTATCTGAGGCGCAAATACGCCAACTCAATTTAGTTTGGCATCGCTTAACACCATGGCCTGATGTGGTTAGTGGACTGCAAAAGCTCAAAACCCAATTCACCTTGGTTACCTTATCTAATGGAAACTTGGGATTACTTGCCAACATGGCCAAGAATGCCGGTCTACCATGGGATCTGATCCTTTCTGCGGAAGTCTTTAGGCACTACAAGCCAGATCCAGAGACCTATCTAGGGGTAGCCCAGACCTTTGATATTCCGCCAAGTGAAGTAATGCTAGTGGCATCCCACAAAGATGACCTCGCAGCAGCACATGCTTGTGGGTTGCAAACTGCTTTTATTGAAAGGCCTCTGGAGTTTGGTAAAGATCACCTACGCGATGATCTGCACCATGAGAGCTTTACCAACTACCATGCAAAAGACTTTCTAGATCTTGCCCGTCAATTGGGTATATAAGACTGAAGTTACCTAGACGTACTCAGCCACTTCTACTAAATTGTGGTCTGGGTCACGCAAATATACTGAACGAATTGGCCCAAGCGCGCCACGTCTTGGAACGGGACCCACATCAATCGCTACTCCATTTTTGTGGAGATGCTCAATAAATTCATCCAATGGAATTGCCGATATCAAACAGAAGTCGCCAGAGCCAATCGTAGGCACCTTCGCTTTTGTAGGTGTTTCGGTATCCTTATCCTGCAGATTAATCTTGAGCTGCCCAAATCGTAATGAATAGCGCGGCTGACCTTCAGGTCCCTTAAAAAACTCACGCTCAAAACCCAAGGCCTTTTCATACCACTGAGTAGTAACTTCAATATCAGTCACTGTTAAAACAATATGGTCAATACGATCAATAATATTTTTCAAGCTAGTCTCCGATAATTTCAAGGCGCTATGATGCCTTGCTTAGCAAATCATACCGAAGAATCTCAGAAACGAATTTAAGGCGAAGTTTTAGCAATAAAGAAGGCCTTAGGTACCGGTGTACACCAAACCACACCATCACCAATCTGGCCGGTCTGACAAATAGTCACAATACGATCCATCAAGATTTCAGCAACTTCATCATTACAAACAATTTCAATTTTTACTTTGGCTGAATAGTCAGTTAACTCTTCTTTGATATTCGATTTTGTCGTGCGATTAGGAGCAGTACAACCTTCGACTTTAGTCACTGTCATTCCTGGAAAACCAGGCGTCTCCAGTAGTGCCGTTCTCAAGGCAGGTAATTTATTGGGGCGTATCACCGCTTTTACTTCCATCATGCTTCCACCTCTTTATCTTCAAACCATCTATATAAGACGGGGAGTACCAGTAATGTTAATGCAGTTGAGGTAATTAATCCCGCAATCACAACAGCGGCTAGGGGTCTCGTGACCTCCGAGCCAGGCCCTCCAGAAAAAAGCATTGGCACCAGAGCTAACATCGCTACCGAAGCTGTCATCATCACCGGCCTAAATCGATGTCCGCAGCCGTGCAGTAAAGCATCTTCCATGCTGTAGCCATTTTCACGCAGTTGCTTAATAAAAGAGATTAAGACCACGCCATTGAGCACGGCAATACCCCACAAATTAATAAACCCTACTGCTGCAGGTACTGACAAGTACTCACCTGCTAAGAACAAACCTACTACTCCGCCAATCGATGCGAAAGGCAGCACCAAAATAATGAGGGCTGCCAATCGTATGGACTTAAACAGCATAAAGAGCAAGAAAAAGATCGCCAAAATAGTTAAAGGGATAATGATCATCAAACGAGCCATGGCTCGCTCCATATTCTCAAACTGACCGCCCCACTCTAAGGTGTAGCCTTCAGGTAATTCAACCTGCTTGGCTATCAAGCTTTGCGCCTCCTTAACAAAACCCCCTAAATCTCGACCTTCTACGTTCACCCCAACTACCAAACGGCG
>JBFZCO010000056.1:0-9756 GCA_041307885.1 Burkholderiales bacterium
ACAGGCTTAGGACTTGCTATTGTTAAACATATTGCAAGTCGTCACCAAGCCCAGTTATTAATTGAGAGTACTCCGGGGAAGGGGAGCACATTTACCATGCGCTTCCCTAAAGAAAGATTGACAGACTAAGCTGGAGGCTTAATCCTTTCCATCTTTCTTGTCTTTTTTATCTTTCTTGTCTTTCTTGTCTTTTTTATCTTTCTTGCGCTTAGATTCTTTAGGTAATTTATCTAATTTACCGTTAGCGTAAAGACACCATACTTTAATTTCTTCCAGAAGTTCAGTGAGATCCTCATAAGATAGATTTTTAAAGTCTTGCAAGCCAATGGCACCAGACTCTTGAAGCTGTTTTACAGCATCTTCATACTTATATTCGCTCATAGCTTTCCACTTAAAGTTGTTAGATCGGGCTTATCCTAACAAAGTAATATGACAAAACCCTCTTTTTAATGTTTTTTAGCATCAAAAGGCGATTTCTTCAGATTCCCCTCATTCTACGACTTGGCTACTAGATACTTTGCCATTAGTTTGTAGCGTTGTCTTATTCCTGAAATATATCTACTGCATCATTTCCAGGTGTATAAAAAGAATCAACTTCAGCAAGTCCGTATCGTGTGTCCAAACTGTCGGGGCCATGAATTTTTAGAGCTTTCTCAAGGGGGTTCTATGCATCTTTATCGTTGCCCATCCTGTAACAGCCTTTTGAAAGCAAAATCTGGGGATTGCTGCATATTGTGTAGCTTCGGGAATAGAGACTGTGTTAGCTCAGAGCAAAATCTCGCTGCCTGAGCTTTTACCAGTAGACTAGGGTTTAGTTTCATGAATATGTCATGAGAGTTTCATAAAATGGACATATTTACTTTGATCTAACCTGCTTACTGGAGCAATTTTGGCTGTGAATAAGGATATTTCAGGCAATAACTCGAGCGACTTAGTGGCTGCCGTTGATTTAGGCTCGAATAGCTTTCGTATGCTAGTTGCACAAGTTGTGAAGACACCCTCAGGAACTCAGTTGCGTCCTATTGATACGCTACGAGAGTCGGTTCGGCTTGCGGCTGGTCTTACTGACAATAAATTATTAGGAAATGATGCCTATCAACGCGGGCTCACAGCTATCGAGCGTTTTGGTGAGCGCATTCGTGGTTTTGACCCTGCAAAAGTGCGTGCTGTTGCCACAAATACTCTACGCGTAGCTAAGAATGCACCTAATTTCATCCGTGATGCTGAAGAGGCTTTAGGTTTTCCGATTGAGGTGATTGCGGGTGTTGAAGAGGCTCGCCTCATTTATATCGGTGCCGCCCATGAAGTGCCAGCAGTAAATGGCAATCGTCTTGTTGTTGACATTGGTGGTGGCTCTACTGAGTTCATTATTGGAAAAGGGTATGAGCCCAAATTAATGGAGAGTCTTTATATAGGCTGTGTTTCTCATAGCCTACGTTTTTTCCCTAAGGGTAATATTGATCCTCATGCATTTAAAGAGGCCGAGCTTGCAGCGCGTCGGGAGATTCAAGTAATTTCGGAAGCCTATCTTAAGAGCGGCTGGAAGCAGGTCATAGGCTCCTCAGGAACTGCTCGTGCTTTAGCAGACCTCATAGCAGAGAATAACTTCAATAGTCAGCAAAATGAAGGTTTGACTATGGGTCGCGTAAATGGTGCAAGCGGCTTAATCACGCGCGATGGCTTAAGGGCCATGAAAAAGCATCTTCTCAAATACGATCATATCAATCAGGTTGAACTGCAAGGTCTTAAGGATGATCGACGCTCAGTTTGGCCTGGCGGCTTAGCAATCATGATTGCAGTTTTCGATGAACTGGGCATCGAGAGCATGGAAGTCACAGATGCAGCTCTGCGGGTTGGGGTTTTATATGACCTTCTTGGCCGCTCCCAGCATGACGATATGCGCTTTGTGACGGTAGAACAATTTATGCAGCGCTATGCGGTTGATCGTGAGCAGGCAAAAAGAGTGGGAATGCATGCTGCTGAATTTTTAGCGCAACTGCCCAAGCCTGACTCTGAAGATAGGGGCGATAATATTGTTTTATTGCAATGGGCAGCTAATCTTCATGAGATTGGTTTATCGATTGCTCACAATGGATACCATAAGCATTCTGCTTACATTGCTGGTAATGCGGATATGCCTGGTTTTTCCAAGAATGATCAAGCAAGACTCGCTGCACTACTGATTGGACATGCTGGAAAGTTAGGTAAGTTAGCTAGTAATCCTAGCTTTAAAGATTGGCGAATGCTATTTTGTTTGCGTCTATCGCAAGTGCTTTGTCGCGGTAGAAGTGACAATGCACTCCCTAAGGTTAAGGTATCTGAGGTAGATGGTTCTTATTTTGTGAGCCTCTCAAAGGATTGGGTTGAGGCGCATCCTTTGACTGAATTTAGCTTGCTTAAAGAAGCGGCCGAATGGGAGCGTATCGGCCGTCCTTACAAGGTGATTTTGCGCTAGCCTATTGCACTCCTAAGAAGTGTTTTGCATAGCGAGGATTAATCTCAGATAGGCGCAACATGGTTAATACGTCAGCAGTGTTGAAATCGGGATCCCATGCCGGAGCACTACAAATCTTTGCGCCCAGCTTTAGGTAGCCTTTAATTAAAGGAGGCGGCTCAACCTGTAAACCGCCATTTAAATGCTCTAGCGGTAGTGGTAGGCGGGGGAAGGCATGATTTTCTACTGGAGCCATTTGATCATTACTCAGTGAGTTGTAGAGGCTGGCAGCGAAATGGCCGCCATCAGCCATTGGGATGCTTGCACAACCAAGCATGATTTCATAATCATGTTTTTGCATATACTGCGCGAGACCGCTCCACAATGCCATGATCACTGCACCGGAGCGATAGTCTGCATGAACACATGAGCGACCAAGCTCTACCATTTTGGGGCGTAAGTGGTTTAAGCGCGATAAATCAAATTCGGAATCAGAATAGAGACGGCCAATTTCTGCTGCTTTATGAGGGGGAAGAACGCGGTAAGTTCCAACTACCTTAAGGGTTTCTTGATCGCGGATTAATAGGTGATCACAGTAGGCATCAAAATCGTCAATATCCAAACCTTCAGCATGTGTTGGAAGATTTGCGCCCATTTCCTCAGCGAAAACTTTGTAGCGTAAACGCTGCGCTTCTTTAACTTCGCTAGCATTACTAGCCCAAGAAATTTGCAATGCAGGACGCTTCGGTTTTTCAATGCGTTTCTCAGCAATAATCTCCTCTTGCAGAGCGAGCTCACTGCGGGTCTTGGTAGCAAATTTTTTACCAAATAGTTTCTTTGTGATTTTCTTGGAGAACAGTTTTTTAAATGCTTTGGCTCTACTTTTTTTCTCTTTCTTCAACTTTTCCTCAAAGCGAGAGTTAAAGATATCAAATGCGCCGAGGGGATTTGGAATGTCGGACATGGTGCTCCTTAGATATTGGTAATAAGGGGGATACAGATGGTTGCCCATAAGAGGGTGGCAATGAGGAGGGCTAGCATGACTGCGGCTGATCCAAAGTCTTTCGCTCTTTTGGATAAATCATGATGATCAAATGAAATGCGGTCAATTGCGGCTTCGACGCTGGAGTTGAGCAATTCAACGACCAAAACCAGAATGAGAGAGGAGATTAGCGCACATTTTTCAAGCGGACTAATGGGCATAAAAAAAGCAATCGGGCTGAGCACCACTAGCAAAAAAAGTTCTTGTCGAAAAGCACTTTCTTCTTGAAAGGCATACACCATTCCGCACCAGGAATTTTTAGCTGCATGCCATGCTCTAGTAATCCCACGATTACCTTTGTGCGGATTTTGCTTAATGTTGTATGGAGTATTCAAAATATTCGCTTAAGCTAGAGCGGTAATGTGAACTTGTGCCGATGACACTGGTTTGAGATGCTTGGCAAATTGCTCTGAGGCAGCTCTCCATGAAAATTTCTCAGCATGCGCTCTCGCTACTTCTCGTGGAATGCGTAAAGCTTGCATGCAGGCTTCTCTCAGATCTTCGTGCATTGCGCCTGCAGGAGAATCACCAAGAACATCAATTGGGCCAGTAACAGGGTAGGCTGCAACTGGAGTGCCGCAGGCCATGGCTTCTAGCAAGACCAGGCCAAAGGTATCCGTTTTGCTTGGAAATACAAACACATCAGCTGCTGCATATACCTTCGCTAATTCATCTTGCTGCAAAACCCCAAGATAGTTAATGTTGGGATACTTTTGCTTAATCTCTCCCATAGCAGGTCCATCACCGACTACCCATTTGGAGCCAGGCAAATCAATTTCTAAGAATGCATTGATATTTTTTTCAACTGCAACGCGTCCAACATAAAGAAAGATAGGGTGGGCACTGTTAAGTGCCTTGGAGTCCTGCATTTTGAAGATATCAAGATCAACTCCACGGGACCATAGCACTACATTTTTTAGGCCGTATTCTTCCAAATCATTTTTTACTACAACAGTTGGAGCCATTACTGCCATCGAGGGCCCATGGAACCAGCGAATGAAGGCGTATGTAATCGCTAGTGGAATGCCAGTACGCGCTTTAACATACTCAGGAAAACGTGTGTGGTAAGCGGTTGAAAATGGAAGATTATTTTTGACAGCATAAGAGCGCGCTGAAAGCCCCAATGGTCCCTCAGTGGCTATATGCATTGCATCGGGTGCAAATTCTTTAATTCTGCGTGCCACTTCTTTGCCAGGAAATAAAGAGAGGGCGATATCAGGATATGTAGGGCAGGGGATAGATTTAAACCCGGTCGGTGTAATCATTTCCACTTCATGGCCCATCCCAATTAATTCGGCACGAGTTTGCTTCAGTGTTCTTACAACACCATTAACTTGCGGATCCCATGCATCAGTAATGATCATGATTTTCATACGGCGGCCTCTTCGGTGAGTGCTTGAACAGCAGGTTGTTGGGTAACTTCAATGTTTTCTAATGGATCACCTTGAATATGTGTCCAGTAAATGATTTTGAGCTCGCCTGTAGTGGTTTCAACTAATGCCGATAGGCTTTCAACCCAGTCGCCATCATTACAGTAGAGCAGACCATCTATTTCACGAATCTCTGCTTTATGAATATGCCCGCACACTACGCCATCACAATCTCTAAGCCGTGCCTCTCTTGCCATAATGTGCTCAAAGTCTGCGATATAACTGACGGCATTCTTCACTTGATGCTTTAAGTACTGTGATAAGGACCAATACTGCAATCCCATTTTTACCCGCCACATATTGAAGTAGCGGTTGATGTAGAGAATGAACGAATATAAAGAGTCGCCTACATAGGCAAGCCACTTGGCATATTGCATTACGCCATCAAACAGGTCGCCATGGGTCACCCATAGTTTGCGCCCATCTAATAGGGTGTGTATCACCTCTTCCTCAACCTTGATATCACCAAAGGACATACCAAAGTATTGTCTTGCTGCCTCGTCATGATTGCCGGGAATATAAATTACCTCAGCTCCCTTACGCGCTTTCCGCAGTAATTTTTGTACGACGTCATTATGTGCTTGAGGCCAATAAAATGATTGTTTCAAACGCCAACCATCGATGATGTCGCCTACGAGATAGAATGTGTCTGCTTCGTTATGTTTTAAGAAATCGAGGAGGTAGTTTGCCTGACACCCTGAAGTTCCCAGGTGGACATCTGAAATCCAGATAGCTCTGTAGTGCATCATGAGTAGCAATTAAGCCTGTCATTTATGTAGGCTGCATGACACTTTTATGTCAATTTGATGACTTGATTTATATTCTTATGCCATGACATTACCCACATCAGAAAATCAATCTTCAACAAGAAAAATGTTACGTATTTGGATTTGGGTTCAGATTTTTATTCATGTACTTGCTGGTGTCTTTACGCTGTCATTCATTTTTCCTTTTATAAAATCAAATCAAAAATATCAAAAAATTCAAGCATGGTCTAGACGCCTTTTGCGGATTTTTAAGCTTAAGTTGGTCGTCACTGGTTTAGAGGAGGTGGTGCCTACCCCGGCTTTATTCGCAGCAAATCATATTTCTTGGTTAGATATTCATGTGATCAATGCTTGTAAGCCAATTCGCTTTGTTGCAAAGTCAGAAGTAAGATCCTGGCCAATTTTTGGTTGGATGGCAAAACAACTCGGTACTGTGTTTATTCGCAGAGATAATGCCCGTCATGCACGGGAAGTTGTTGGGCAGATAGCGGGCGTACTTCAAGCCGAGTCAATTTGCATCTTTCCTGAAGGCACATCCACAAATGGAGAGGGTGTTCTGGCATTTAAGCCCAATCTATTTGAGTCGGCCTTGGTTGCCCAAAGCCCCATTTATCCCGTATCACTACGCTACATCTGCGAGAAAACCGGCTTGAGAAGTGATTCCCCGGCATTTATTGGGGATATGGGTCTTTTGGAATCCATGTCTAGGGTGATGAATAATCTCAACTTAGTAGTTGAGGTACGCTTTTTGAGCCCCTATTTGCCTCAAATTCGCGAGAATACTGATCGAAAGCTGGTGGCTATTTTTTGCCAAGAATCGATTGCTCAAACCCTCTAGGCGACATATGTAATAAAAATGTCATATCCTTGATATACAAAGGACAGTGTTACAAAGGAACAAATGACATCAAAACATAAAGAGATGGCCGAATGGTATCGGCGTGCTCAAGAGGAAATCTTAGATAGCATGGACGAAGAGCTCGAAATGGAGCTCGATGATGATCGCCTATCGCCTGATGAAGGGAGTAGCTCAGTTATTCCTCGAAATGTCTACTTTAAGGAATTATTCCGGCTGCAGGGCGAATTAGTCAAGTTACAAGATTGGGTCGTAGAGAATAAACTTAAAGTAGCTGTTTTATTTGAGGGTCGAGATTCAGCGGGCAAGGGTGGCGCTATCAAGCGGATTACTCAGCGACTCAATCCACGGGTTTGCCGTGTAGTTGCACTGAATGCACCAAGTGAGCGTGAAAAAACACAATGGTATTTTCAACGCTATGTCTCCAATTTACCTGCCGGTGGCGAGATTGTATTATTCGATCGTAGTTGGTACAACCGGGCTGGCGTTGAGAAGGTCATGGGATTTTGTACTGATGCAGAGTATGAAGAGTTTTTACGAACAGTTCCCGAGTTTGAACGGATGATTATTCGCTCTGGAATTATTCTCATTAAATACTGGTTCTCCATTTCTGATGATGAGCAATATAACCGTTTTATGATGCGTATTCATGACCCGCTTAAGCAGTGGAAGCTCAGCCCCATGGATCTGGACGCCCGCCGTCACTGGGAAGCCTATACCAAGGCCAAAGAGACCATGCTTGAGAGAACGAATATTCCTGAGGCCCCTTGGTGGGTAGTGGCGGCCAATGACAAGAAAAAAGCACGCCTAAATTGCATCTCGCATCTACTTGATCAAATCCCTTATAAGGAGATTGATCATCCAGTGATTACCTTGCCAGAGCGGGTTCATAATCCAGATTATTTGCGGGGTCCGGTTCCTAAGAATATGTACGTTCCCGAGATTTACTAGCATTTTCTAGATGGTGTTAATCTCTCATTAATCATGAGTGAGGGTATACATTGAAATCTAAACTGGAAATCACCAATCGGGAATTCAAGCTTCTGATCAAACCTCAAGGTCTTGATAGACGCACCAAAATCACTGCTTTGAGTGATCAAATCTTGAAGTTTTGTAAGAAAAATAAGGTGGACTTTTTTCACTTAGATAATGCGACAACGGGTTTGCGCAGTATCTATTACTACGATACTCCTGGGGAGGATTTTCGTAGAAATAATGTGATTTTGCGTGTCCGTGAGTCTCGGCAAAATATTTGGGTTGATGAATGGTGTGAGGTAACCCTAAAATGCCGTACAGCAGATTTAGCCCTATCTAATCAATTTGATCCTTCGCCCAAAAAATCAATCAAGTCACGCTTGCGCCTGAAAGAAGAAATTCTGCGTGGTGATGCAATAGGCTCAGCAAGATCTATTTACTCTAATAATGCCATTCTCGATGCAGTACCAATTGACAGTTTATTTGAGCGGTCTTTATCTAGTATTCTGAAGTTCTTTCCAGGCTTGCGTAAGCTACCCATTGATAAAAAATCACCTCTGGGTATTGTTGGTGGACGAACCAATAAAATTTTAGAAGCTTGTTTACCGATCGGGAATTTAGTCTTTGGTGATGGTGTGCAGGCGCATTGTGAAATCGCCATCTGGATGAGAAGTGTTGGGGATCCCATTGTTGGGGAGCTTACTTTTTCCTATCGCGTCAATGATGCCAATAGGGGACAGGCTAAGGCTCATAAGCGTGCAGATAAATTCTTCAAAAAACTCCAAGTTGAACTTTCAAGCTGGCTAGAAATTGGCAGTACAAAAACGGCCTTGATTTACGGAAAGCCTGAATAAGAATGGCTTCCGATCTGAAGTTAGCGAATGGAGCAGCTCCCAGCTTACGAGATCTCTTTGTGCAATTTATGATCATTGGGGCGGTGAGCTTTGGTGGTGGGATCATTGCTTACGAGCGGATCTTATTGGTAGAGAAGCGTAAGTGGCTTTCTGCGGATGAGTTTATGGCCTATCTTGCAATTAGCCAGACGATGCCTGGCCTCAATTCAGTGAACTTAGCAGTGATATCTGGTGATCATTTACGCGGGGCAATGGGTGCATTTATTGCTAGCTTGGGTTTAATTCTGCCTGGAGCAATTTTCGTTTTAGCTGTTGGCGTTATTTATGCAAATGCTGCTGAGCATCCCATAGTCAATTATGTTCTAGCGGGCATTGCAGCAGCGGCAACCGGTCTTTTAGCCGTCATCACATACAAAATTGGAAATACCCATTGGCAGCATCTTCGATCTTTGCTGATTATTATTTGCACCTTTCTGTTGATGAGTATTGTCAAATTATCGCTGCCCTATGTCATTTTGATTATGGCGCCTATTTCTCTTTATCTTTATCGGCCGAGTAAAAAAACATGAGTGTATTAATACACTTAGCCCTTAGCTTTGCCTTGCTATCTATTTTGGCAGTAGGTGGTGGAACTGCCGTCTTGCCAGAGATGCAAACACTGCTAGATCAGCAATTTGGCATAAGTCACACTCAATTTGTGCACATTTATAGTATTGGCCAGCTAGCACCAGGGCCGAATATGTTAATGGTCCTAGTGATTGGTTATCAAATTGCAGGGCTGATTGGCGCAGGGGTTGTTCTACTCTCTTTTTTCTTACCATCGAGCTTTTTATGTTTTTATGTTGGCCGTCTTTGGAATCGTTTTGGTGAAAACCCATGGAGACGTTCCATACAAAATGCACTAGAGCCCATCTCTATTGGCTTAATGGGCTCTGGAGTCTATGCCGTTGGCAAAGCATCTGTTGTGGGTGGTATTACTGCCGCGCTTGCTTTGATCAGTTTTTACCTCATCCTCAGAACCAAAATTAACCCAGTCTTGGTTATTTTGGGTTCTGGAGGATGTGGTGCATTGCTAATGACTTATTTAAAGTGATCTGCAGCTTAGAAAGTTCCTCTTAAACCAATCATGACACTTCTGCCTGGTTGAGGGGCATAGAGTCTCACTGCCATTGGTGTTGTGGCATAGCGAATTTGATCATTGAGAAGATTCTTTAGGTTCATGTATACAGTCCAATTAACAGCTTTAATCTTCTCTGTATATGAGATACCTGCATTTAACAAGTTATAGCTTGGGGCAGGACCTTGCTCCCAGTCTGCCAATCTATTTTGTTGAAAGCTATAAATATAAGTTGCATTGGTAAGCCAACCATTTCGTTGATGAGCAATTTCAGCGCCAAT